>CALUZM010000026.1 GCA_944325245.1 uncultured Massilimicrobiota sp.
GGTTAAAAATCCTAAAAATCGGTTTTAAATTAAAAATGTAAAAATAACAGCAATAAAATTATTAAAAAGAGCGAAAATTTTTAGAATACTAAATACTAGATTTTAAATTACCAAATTTTTTGTATCAAATTCTTTTTTGTTTTTTATAATTTTCCTTATTTAAAACACCAGTATATTGAATAGAGTGATGAATTTATTTCTATTTCAAATAATATTTTGAACTCATGTAGACATATTATAATTAGAGTTTTCTTTTTAATAATATTTATTCATGGGGTTGACCAGACACTTCAGCAGATTGAGTTCCAAAATCAACAGTTAATACAGTTACATATTCATGTGTTAATGATACCTTTAAATTAAACGAACCTTTAAAGTGAGCCACTGTATCATCATCAGTCAACCAACTTTTTGTGCTCATACTATTTGTAGTACCAGACCATGCTTGTCCAAAATTAATTCTTTCAATGAGAATAGCACCATCAGTTATGCTTGTTATTCTACCAGTAGCTCTGTCCCAAACATATGTTCCTTTTAAATACCATGATATTTCACCATTAGCTTGATTCTTATGAAGTTCTTTATAAACATGTTTTGAAACTGAATTAGTAACAAATGGAGATCTTGATAAAGAGTTTTGTTTAATTTCTTCTACATAAATTTCATCAATATAATTATTATAATATTCCTTAATTTTTACAAAATTGTTATTTTCAAAATATTGATTATTTGCTTCGAAGAAATCTTGAGTAATATCCTCTTTATTTTTATTTAAAACCGTTACTTTATCAGGATTCAAAAAAACTTCAGTAAAATAATCTTTAAACAATTCAGATACTTGAATCTCGTTTGCAGCAGACACATTAATCCAACTCGAACAAATAAAAGAAATTGTTAAAATAAATGTTAAAATTGCATTCTTGATTTTCATAAATATCCTCCTCATACTATATTTCTTAATCTAATTATAATATTGCCTCTTATTATCTATATACTGGAAGTTGAAATACAACTGTATCATTTGTATATTTTGTATGGAAACTCAAAAAAATTTCCTTTGTATTTTTATGAATAGAATACGCTATTTGAGCTGAATATATTTGATTTTTCTTTATGAGTTTAGGTTTGTTATGAATTAATGAACAATCAATATACTCAAGTTGTTGATTTAAATCATCAATTACCTCAAAATTATTTTGATCAATTATGAAATTATCCTCAATATTATTGTTTTTATAAGTAAAATCTATGATAACAATTTCTTGATTAGAGTAATTCTGTACTTTTGATATATTATTGATAGTAAAAGTATAAAGATTTTTATCATTCACTTGAACTCCATACTCTGTTCCAATCGAAAGAGGATTATTATTACTTCTATCATTTTTTCTCATAAGACCAACGAATATAATGACTACAATAAATCCTATCAATATAGCTAGTATCATTTTCTTTGTTTTCACACTTTTAACTCCTCCCTCAAAATATTCTCATATCTTTTCAACAGGAAAAGAATAGATGATTTTAATCTATAAATTTATATTTTAGTAATTCAAAAATAAAATTCTTTTACAGAAGAAATTGCTATTTTAAAGTATTTCTCACCTCTTGTTTATATTCTTCTATGGTTTGATGAGTATCAGACATTTCTTCCTTAACAATCTCATATGCTCCTAAATTTCCACCACAAACCATTTTTACCTGAGAAGCAATAGGTCCTTCATAATCATAGAGATAGAGTATATATTGATGATTTTTTTCAAGAGGTGTAAACATTTCTTGCTCTCTTAAAATGGTTATATTGTCTTTTAATTCAGATTGAGAGTGCAATATATCAGTGATATGAAATGTTATTTTAACAAATGGTATGCCTCCATATTCAAAAGAAGGGCTTATATTAGTCACTGTCCCTTCAAGGATATAAGGTGCTTTAATAAGATCGTCTTCATCTAAATAATCTCCTACTATTTTTGCAGTAGAGTTATCTGGGATATGCTTAACAATAGTGACTTGATTGTTATAAGAATAAAATATAAATGTCATAAAGGCAAACACAATAGCCACAAAACAAACAATTAAAATTTTCCATTTTTTGAGTACTAGTTTCATACAAATCCCTCCTACCATATTTTATGATAACCAGCAATATCCCCAGCATATAAACTGGCTGAACCTTTTAATCCTGTTGAACGCATCAACTCACTTTGACAACTTACATGTCCCAATCCTAAAGTATGCCCTAATTCATGTGCAACTACTTCTGACCTCTGTGTATCATTTTTAACTGCAGAATCATTTAAAAATATTGTATATTTTGTAGTATCTCCAGCCCATGAGGCAGTACCATAAGCTTTACTCTCTATCTTATAAGTGGAATCCCCTAAACTAATGCTTGTCCCTTCAGCGTTCCATTGTTTCATACCATTTTTAATTGAAGTAGTCCAATTTGTACTTCCTTTTTTTGTATATTGAAGCTTAAAACTTTTCTTTCCATATTTTACAGAAGAACTTATTACGTAATGTGTTGCATGTATTTGATCTTCTGATATTCTAGGCGTTAAGGCATTAACGATATGATTTGATGAAATTAAAGTTAAAAATGTAATTATAAATGTAAATATAAATATTTTACTATATTTTATTATACTTGATAACATATATCATACCTCCTTTTAAATACACTCTAAATTTTATGGTTATTGATAAAACACAAAACAATAAGTATAATATTAGTATTTACGCTATGTTATATATTTTACTCATTTACTTTTATAACTATACACTTATGCATTGGAATCACCTTCTTCTATGTTTTCTAACTTTTTGAAAAATAATTAATATGTCCATGATTAATAAGTCTAAGATATAAAATTTAATTTTGAACATTGATAAATTGAGCTATTTTTGACAAATCCTATTCTTTTTCCCTTAAAGAACACTTAAACTATTAAACATTATTTTGAATTATTTTATTAACATAGTATATTAAATCATGTTAAATTGCTAAATATATTTTTTTGTAGACCACTTGGTGCACTTGACATATATTAATGAGAATTCACATTTGATTTGTATTAAAATAACCTAGTTATTTTAGTCAAATCTTTATTTAAATGCAAAAATATTTTATCAAATGGTTCAGATAATCTATAATACATTTTTTATTTTCAAAAATATAACTTTTAACTATTTAAAATGTATCATACATATAAAATAATTAATAGATTTATTGTATAAGTGGTATTATTTTTGTATATTCTGTTTAACTACATAACAATTCTGAATGTCACTATTAATTCATATAACTATCCTAACCGAAGTTAATAGTTCCATTATACACGATAAATATTACATCACAATATTCAACAAACAAAAGCTCTACAAAAAAATCACTATTTGTTATTTGTAACTAAATCTAATTTAAACCGATATAATGAACCATTTTGGACTCTATATTGACAATATTCATTATATGCATAATAAAACATTAACTCTTAATTGTTAATGTTCATATTATATAATTCTTCTTAAATATATTTTAAAATCATTAAAGGAGTATGCTTATTGAGAATATTTTGTGCTTTTTCACGAAAAATTTGATAAGTAATACTTTTTTGCAATACATAGTAATATTTTTATCAATGAAATAATTGGTATCATAAAATACTATAAAAATTGAACAAAATTTTTAATAGATAATAAAGATTCAAGATAAAATCTTTTTTTATCCTATGCACAAAAATAATGACTAGTCATTTTCTCTGGCTTTTTTAATTAATTTATTTAAAAAACAAACTGTTAATAATGGGCATTATTGAAATTATGAAACCATAAATAAAAGTTTACCATTTATAATAATTATTATAGATAATCAATTAATAAATTATTTGATAACAAAAAAAACGGATTTCGTTATATTTTTAAAGTATACATTTGTTTCATAATCTTTGTGATAAAAAATTAATCAATAAAAGTTTTATATCATAAAAAGTAATTATAATAAGATAATACCATATCCAATTATAATTTTATTATTTATCCTGTACTTCTTTTCTCTACATTCATCGTTACTGTTGCCTTCTATTGTATAAATATATTGATTATCAGATGATTCCACAATACCTACATGATCAGGATCATTGTCATTATTCCAATCAAAGAATATCAAATCTCCTGCTTTAGGCTTATAATTCTTATCAGCCCATTTTTTATTATCTTTAAACCACTGTATGCCATCTTCCACTCTTGAAAATTTTGGAATATTTATATTTAAATCTCCACTTTCATTTGCACACCAGCTTATGAAAATAGCACACCATTCAACATGCGAATCAAATCCATACCATTCCCAATACTTTCTTCCTCCAATATTTCCTATCTGTGATTTTGCTACTGCAACAATATCTCCATTACCTATATGATAATATCTTAAAACATGTTTAACATAGTCAGGATCACCATAAACATCTACCTGTAATTTAGCTTTCATTTCATCTGAAAATACTTTTGCATTAGGTCTTGTATAACCACCAAAATGCTCAACAGCCCATTCAATATACCCATTTCCAAAGTTATATCCCTGCAATGCTAGTGAGATATTTTGCATATCTGAAACACTCTTTACATTTGCTCTTTTCATACAGTCAGAAAGATAATGTACACCACAATCTATTGAATATTCAGCGTCTTGTATAGCATTAGGCACATTTGGATATTTTGTATTATATGGGCATTCTGATGATTGCATTGGATCATTTCCTTTGCCACCACTTTCTTGCATCATTACTGCTTGAATCAAAGGTACATAATCAGCAATATCATATTCTTTTGCATATTTTTCAATGGTATTTGTATATGATAAGACTTCAGCTGAAACATACATCGTTCCATTTTCTACACTCGAATCATCTGATAACGCAGAAAATACACCAATAAAAAGTGTTATAACAATCAACAATATCAATCCCATTCCTAATGTTATAAACTGATTAATACCAGTTATACTTCTTTTTACAACATTGACTGTTCCTTTAAAGAATTTTATACCTGTAGATGGTGTTTTCTTTAAGTTGTGTGTATTTTGTTTTAATTCTTTAATTTTATTTTTATGTTTACTTATAAAATGAGATTTCATTTGATAATGATAATGGTCATTAGCTTTATCACTAAATAGAGTCGTTCCCTCATTTTTCACCTTTTTATTTGAAACAGTCAATATCTTCGAATTCATTAATGATTCAATCTTATTATCTTTCAAATGATTCTTTATGCTTTTTTCATTGGTTTCATATTTATCTTCCACACTTTTGATTTTCCTTTTTTGCATGATACGTTTGCTGTAGTGTTGTATATCATATGCAGTCTTCTTTTCATAATCAACTACTCTATTAGTGGCTTCATTTTCATAGTCTTCATTATTCTGTTTATGAATATCATTTCTTTTCTTTTTTAAAACTTGATTTTTCTTAACAAAATGTTTCATATTTTCTTTTTTATTTTTTGTTTTTATAAACTGATGATGTTCTCTTGTTTTAATATCTCTCATATTTCGTTTCCTTTTCATAAATTTTTAATCTTATCAATTTCAACACTTCCTTTCAAACATACAAAATAAGTTATCGCACATTTGTTTAAAAACAATATGTAATTTAAAATAAACATGAGGTGACAAAATAATGGATAAACATATGAAAATGATATTTGACTTATATTTAGAAGATGAAATTTATTCTGATGCTATAGCACATGATCAGCAATATTTAACAATTATCAAAGAAATAAAAAGTCTAAAAAAAGAAATGAATAGGATTGTTTCAACTGATCAAAAAACAGAATTTTCTATTCTCACACAAAAATTATTTGATACATATATGAATCTTTCTAATCTATACCGATATTATGATTTTATAGAAGGATTTACTCTTGGAACAATCAATGGCATACATTGCTTAAACTATGATAATCAGCTAACATATGAAATAGAAAAAGTAATGAAAGAATACATATTAGAAAAGAGATTCCTTATTCCTAAAACAAAATAAGAAATCTCTTTTTTCATATTTATTGAACTATCGAATCTGGTCTTTATTTATATTCTTATTATTCTTTTGATGATTCGATTGACTTGATATAAGTTTTAAATGACCTCTGACCGATTCTCTTTTGAAATTGTCCAATTGATTCATCATCTTTGAAGTTTTCATAGCCATTCCTTTAAACAATTGATGCATAGAGCGAGATGATCTTTGTATAAAATTAAGTTTAGATAAGTCATGGTTTTCATGATTTGCTTTTTTACCAACAAGCAATAATCCAATGTTCTTGATGTTTCTTTTGGCATTTTTCATCTCTACTGTCATAGAATCAACTGTCTGAATCATGTGGTTCGTTCGATTGAGTGCTTTTATCAAAGTTTTCTGTAATCCATTTAAACCATCTCTTATATGCAATAAATCAATCATTTTAACAATGCCACTTCTACCATGTTGTTTAAAGGATTGAATACAATCTTTCATGGAATTTTTTAAGTTTGTTTTTAAATCGTTCAATTTGTTCATACTTATATCAACTACATCTTGTGTCTTATTTAATGTGGATTGCATTCTCATCTTCATTGTTGGATTTTGCATACTGTTCAATTGTTCTTTTATATCTCTTAATTCTTGTGTAAGAATTTCAAATTGTTTTTCCATACTCTCAATATATTCAACTAAACCCTTTGTATTGTCATATTCCTTATGTTGATTGTTATCAAACAACATGGACATATATTCCTTTACAATAGGATCATTCATAATAGGTAACTGCTTATCCATTATTTGTCACTTCCTTTCATTTCTCTATCCGACGGCTTAGTTGTCATGAGTTTATAAAGTTTGGTATTCTTTGGAAACCTATTTACAAACGGAACTAGACTTCCTCCATATCTAATCAAACCACACCCTGACTGTGCATTTGTTATATAGGTCAACTGTTCATCACTGATATTCAACAATGTTGCTAATTTTTCTCTATCCTGATATGCCTGATTCAACATCACAACAAATTCAGAGTTAGAAAGCATTGTACTTGCCTGTACACTATCCAACAAATATTCTACATTCTGTGTAATTCCAATTGGATAGCCATCACGTTTTCTGAATTGTCGCCATGCTGAATTAAAGAAACTTGCACTTTCATCGTTTTCAAAGACAACATGAAATTCGTCAATGATAATATGTGTTCTTTTCCCTTTTCTCCAATTATCATTAACACGATTAATCATGGCGTCTGTGATGACCAATAATCCCATTGTCTTAAGTTGCTTTCCAAGTTTAAAAATATCATATGATATAATACGATTATTCACATTGACATTCGTTTCATGTGCAAAGGCATCAAGTGAGCCATCTGTAAACAATTCTAGTTTTAATGCCAGACTTCTGGCTTCTATTTCAGGTTGTTCAAGAAGCTTTTTTCTTAAAGATATAAGTGTTGGTATTTGATTGGTATGATAATAATCTTGATAGACAAGTGTAACACATCTATCTATGATACTTCTTTCACTTGGTTTAATACCATCTCTATCAAGTTGTTCAAATAATGATATGATAAATTGAGATTTATCGCCTACTGGATTTCCACTATCGCCATATCCTTCATTCATATCCATTGCATTGATATGATTAGGACTTCCGGCTGATATTTGAATGACTTCTCCACCTAGCTCCTTTACAAGCAATGAATATTCTGATTCTGGATCACAAATAATAATGTCATCGTCTGTTGCTAAGGCGATAAAGATAATCTGTTCCTTTGTTAAGAAAGACTTTCCACTACCCGGCACCCCTAATTGAAATGCATTAGGATTCATCAGTTTTTCCTTATTGCACAAAATCAGATTGTTTGTAATAGCATTCTGTCCAAACCATATTCCACCTTCATCAATAATTTCCTGTGCCCTAAAGGGAATAAAAACAGCTAAACTTTCAGTAAGTAATGTTCTTACAATATCCAATTTATTGATACCAATAGGCAATACACTCATGAGCCCATCAAGTTGTCGACTAGCAAAAGCAAGTGGTGATAATTCACACATATACTTTCTTGCAGTAGCCATCAATAACTCTGAATCATTATCAAGTTCTTCCTTTGAATCTGCAAGATGAACAATTGTCATGCAACCAAGCATCATCCTTTGATCACGAACAATCAAATCATCAAGAAATTCCTTTGCTTCTTTACGTTGATTTTCCATATCATAAGGTATCACAGCACTGAAATTATTATTGGCATTCTGACGTCTTTGCCAGTTCGTAATATTGGTTTCAATTCCCAAAAGACGATTTTCAACTTCCTTAATAGCTTCATCAGTCGGCACAGTTATAATATCCATGCTATACATAAGATTTCTATTCAATGAACAAAGTTCAGCGACAAATCCATCCTTGATATAACTTGCATAATTTGATAGATATAATACTCGACCATATTTATCTCCCAATTTGAAATACTTATTATAAAACTCTGGCAGATAAGGACAGATTGCATCTTTGAAATCATGTCCTTTGTACATAAAATCATTAAAATTAAATTGAAAATGTTCTTCCATTCCGTTTCGATAAAAATCATGTAAGATTTTTAGTCTTTCTACTGCATCAAGTTCTTCTAAAGAAGAACCTAATTTTGAAAAATGAGATGACAATTCAACTGTTGTTCTTGAGAAAAAATTTCTTGCTTCGTCAATGTTATTTTTAAAAACAGTAATCGTTATATATTTTTCTTGCTTGATGCTATCTGTCCCTGATATTTTTTCAAGAAGCATATCATTATACTCATTTCGATATTTATCAAGGTGATCCCCCTTTAAGGGAATCAATATATGATTCTTAAATTCTTGTATATTAACCTTTCGATTATTGATAGTAATCTTGGTTGTAGTAGAACTATCCAATGAATTCAATAATTCACTGTAATTTAAAAATAAATTGACCTTTTCCTCTTTAGAGGCAATGGAGTAATTGACATCCTTAAAACAATACGTTTTAGAATACTTATTTCCAGAACAAAAAATACCATCTTTATAGATGGTATCAATATCAATAACGTCCTGTGCTCGTTTTGGTACTTTTATTTTATCTTTATTTTGTTTTCTTAATTTTTCGTAGCTTTTTATCATTTGAATACATTGACTCCTTTCTTTGATTTTCTATATAATCTTTTAATATTTCATAATATAAATTATATGGTTTAAAAGTAAGTTGACGATGACTCATCAAAAAAGAACGCCATACATTGATTAGTATTCTTTCAAAATTCATACCCTGATATGAAACAAATCCCAAAGCAGCAAATGGTATAGCCACAACAATACATAACCAGCTTGTCACTTCAAGACCTAATACATCTATAAATATAAAATACACTATAACTGCAACAATACATGCCAGTATAGAAAAAAAACATTGTCTAAGAGTTAATCCCAAGACAATGCTCTCTGTATAATTTCTTATTTCCTTGTTAATTTTGATTTCCATTTATACACCTTCCTTTAATGAAAACGAGTACAACTATTATAACATTCATTTCCACAAATTAACCATTATTCATAATGGATTGTTTCAATATCATATATATCATGAAAACCTATTTTCACTCCATTTTGAAACAGAATATATTGTTCAAAATCATCTACCTTTTTTACCTTATCAGATATTTTGAAATAAGTGCCACCTTTTTTCTTATTATCTTTTTTAAAATAGGTCATCATAACTCTTGGAGAACTCTTTATGTGATCTTTGATTTCATTCAACTGAACATTAATTTCTAACAGCTGATATTCATCTAAATACAGCTTTTCATCAACCATTCTCGCTGTTTCATTAATAGCTTCCTGATGTCCAGTCAGTGCAGCAAATGGAGAAAATTGAGCAGCACGATCTTGAATAGGCATTCTAGGATGAACCTTTGAAATATGATGTGGTAAATTAATAATATCACTATAATCTTTATCCCTCATGCTTTATGTCCCCCAATCTGCTTATTTCTATCCTGTGTCGTTGCTCCATCTTCTAAATCCATTGCTTTTAAGACACTATTTTTACCATATTTCTTCTTAATTTTATTAATGGCTATCTGCAATTGATGTTCCTCTTCAAGTTTTTCTTTTTCTTTTTTTAGACTTTCTGCATCATATTTTGAATAAGAAAAAATATCCATCTGGTCATAAAACTCTTTGTTCTTAACGCTCTGACTATCTACAAGATGATTCGCAGAGATATTTAATCGTCTAATAAATAATTTTTTATTAACAATTCTATCATAAAGTTCTAAGACTTTTTCAGTTATCAGTTTTGTTGATGAAGTTGGAAATTTCATATTTGCTGTTCCATGTGAATGCTTTGGAATTTTTCTGCCATACATATCTATCTTCGTTTCTCCAGTATAGGAATGATTGATATTCTTTATATCATATCCAATTGTCAAAACTATCTGATCAGTAACAAGATTTTTATCAACTAAATCCAATGTTAACATATCAACCATTTCTTTTACAATCAATCTTGCCTTATCATAAGTATATGGTTCATGTAACACTTGTCCTGAACCAATACTTTTATCTCTAGGCTTATATTTCTTGATATCCTTGATTGTACATGGTTCATATCCCCATGCATGGTCAATAAGAAGTTCTGCATTTACACCAAATAACTTATAGAGTAGTTCTTCATTGTAATAGTCTTTTTCACTACCTAATGAACATCTTGCTATATCACCCATAGTATATAAATGAACATTTTCTAGTTTTTTAGCATAACCCTTACCTACTCTCCAAAAGTCAGTAATAGGAGTATGATTCCACAAAAGACGACGATATGACATTTCATCTAATTCAGCAATTCTAACACCATCTTCATCCGCTTCAACATGCTTTGCTACAATATCCATAGCTACTTTACAGAGGTATAAATTTGTACCTATTCCAGCTGTTGCAGTTATACCAGTTGATTGTAAAATATCTTTAATAATTGTTCTTGCAAGGTCATGAGCTGACATTTTGTAGTTCTTTAAATAATCGGTAACATCCAAAAAGACCTCATCAATTGAATAGACATGTATATCATCCTGAGAAACATATTTTAGGTATATATCATAAATTTTTGTACTATATTCAATATAATAAGCCATTCGTGGTGGTGCTGCGATAAATGAAACAAGCAAATTTGGATTATTTTTTAGTTCTCCATCTCTGAATGATTTCTCTGTCAGTTTTCTTCTTGCCTTTCTCTGTCTTTGGTCATTGATTTCTTTTACTTTTTGTATAACTTCAAATAATCTAGCACGACCAGAAATACCATATGCCTTGAGTGACGGTGACACTGCTAAACATATCGTTTTTTCTGTACGACTGGCATCAGCAACAACAAGATTTGTAGTAAGTGGATTGAGCCTACGTTCAACACATTCTACAGAAGCATAAAATGACTTCAAGTCAATAGCAATATATTTACGTTCTCTAGGCATTGGCATTCTCCTTTCTGAAAAATAGTTGATATACATTATTATGAACGTACTTTTTTTAAAATATCAATAATTCAAATCAATTATACAATTCTTCAACAGGATTGAAAAGAAAATTTATAACCCCATCATATCTTTCACAACACGATCACTCATCTTCACTGTTCCCACTAAAACAAGCATATTGAAAATTGTTTCTCCAATATATGTCCATAACATACTAATAGCTGATGACGAACTATCAATGACAGGTGGAGAAGCTACAAACTGTGAAAAAATAATACATGCCAATACAATAATCGCTCCTTCCAAACAGACACCAATGTAACTTTTTAGAAAAGTCAATGCTACAGACTGTGTATTTTCTGAAGCTGATGTTGACAGAGGTATAGGGCTTATTGCTGTATACATATACAATTTAAAGAATCTTCCATAGACTGTCAATATGAGTACAAAAGATAATATTGTTATGAATATTCCTCCAAGTAATGTCACTGCCCATACTGGTATGCTTTCCAGAAATCCACAATTTTCGACAGCTGTGATGATTTCTTCGGGAATCGTTGTCGTTGTTGCACTTCCAGCACTCACTGTAGACATAATCTTGGCTGTTATCCCCTGAACGATTTCAAAGACTTTCGTCATGATAGTCATACCATATACAACAATCCCTCTTGCAATTGCAAATCTTAAAAACAATCGTAATGCATGTTCAGGGCGCTTGATTTCTGTAAGGTTTGTACAGGTCCTCACCATTCCAACGACAAAGAATAAGACAAGCAATGCCAGACCAATCGCTGTCAGCCCACCATGAATCTTGACAATGATTTCCCATATATGACCTCCCTTGAAATTCTGAGGTGTCTGAGTGAGAAGCAGCCATATTTCTGCCATCTTCTCATTCCAAGTGTTGATTGCATTGGTGAGATTGTCGATGATTCCACCCATTTGTTTTCACCTCACTTTTTGTATTATTAAAATGCTTAACCACCGACAATCAAATTTAATATTTCTTTCGCAAATGTGATTATGATTCCTCCAGCTAGAGTTAAAAAACCATTAGCACGTTGTGACGGATCATGGCTTTTCAAACTCAAACCAACCTGAACGACACCAAAGCCCAGTAAAATCATACCTATGGCTCTAATCAGGCTAAAGATAAAAGTTGATAGGTTATTGACAACAGTCAATGGATCTCCATCTGCAAGGACTGGAGTTGCCCCAAAGTTAAGAATTAATACACTTAAAACATATGCTAGAAATAAACTTCTTGCCTTTCTTGAGAATTTCATAAACTTCATATTTCATTTTCCTCCCTTTTGTTTTTTACATATTAAAAAAGGTGCAGTTATGATTTTGTATCTAACCACACCTGAACAATGATATGTTAATCATTACCTATTAAGCAATTTCATCATCTTGAGATTGCTCTCCTTCTTTTTTTATAAGTTCTTCAAAATATTCTTCTATATCTTCATCTGAATAAAGTTCATAATCTTCATCAGTTAGAAGAACATTCTGCCAGTCCTCAATCGCATATTTCACTTTTCCATGTTCGTAAGGCTTGGCTTTCCCATCCTTTGTATATTTTACATTGGGATGTTTCAATATATCATATTTCTTGTCAAAAATTGGTCGTTCACCACGTATAAATAACAATGAATAATCATTATCTAATAGTCGCACCTCATCAGGTGTTAGTAGTTCTCTTCCTGCCTGTTGGTAATTGGTAGAATAATTCCCATTCTTTCCACCTGATTTGCCATAGGTATTTGTATCCAATGTTTCTTTCCCAAGATATTCACTGAGAAACTTATGAGTAGACTGCTCATTTCCACCGAGATAGTATAAGCTGTCACAATTACCTACCAAGCTTTCCCATGAATCTTTATACAACGCCTTTATCTGTGCAAGATTTTGAATAATGATGGATACAAATATTTGTCTTGAACGCATGGTGCTCAGCAATTTATCAAATTCATCAGGCAGGGCAACATTGGCAAACTCGTCCATTAAAAAGTGAACAGGTACAGACAATTCTCCACCATGAACTATATCTGCCTGATAGTACAGCATCTGAAACAATTGTGTATAAAGCATTCCAATGATAAAGTTGAATGTTGAATCATTATCTGGTATGACACAAAAAACGGCAGTCTTTCTCTCTCCTACTAGATTGAGTTCAAGTTCATCAACAGCTGTTAGTGAAGCAATACTTTCAAGATTAAAAGCTGCCAATCTTACACCAACACTTATAAGAATTGATTTTGCGGTTTTTCCTGCTGCCTGTTTATATATCTTGTATTGTTTTAAGGCTAAACTATTGGGGGTTCTTAATTCAAGTCTTTCAAACAGTTCATCTAGAGGACTTTGATAATCTTCATCGTCCTCTCGTACATCGGCTGCAACAATCATTTCCATGACCATTGTAAAATTCTGTTCTTCCTTAGGTGCTTCATGCAATAAATAAAGACATAATGCTTCTAATAAAGCAGTTTCAGACTTTTCCCAAAACGGATCATTCGTTTGACTTCCTTTTGGAGTTGTATTTCTAATCAAATTAGTAATCAGTTTTAAGACATCTTTATCATCCTTGATATACTCGAAAGGATTGTAACAATGTGACTTTGACATATTGATCAAGTCAACGACTTTAATGACATACCCTTCCTTTTCTAGAAGATAACCAGTATCTCTTAAAAGCTCTCCTTTTGGATCAAGACAAACAAAACTTGTATTGCACTGCATTAGATTTGGCTTCCCATAGAATCTTGTCTTTCCAGCTCCACTTCCACCAATGACGATTGTATTCAGATTACGTCTATGTTTTTTCCCATCAAGTCCAATACGAACATTCTGACTCAAAATTTTATTCTGTGAAAAATTCTTATCGGCATATTTTTTATTGACACTTCTATTGTTTGCCCATCTTGCTGAACCATATTCTTCCTGACGACGATAGTTTCTCTTATTAGAAAGATAGATCCCCATTCCACATACATAAACGGCAATAAATAAACACATTGTTCTGAGACTATCCTTACTCCATACAATAGAAAAAGGACTGTTCATTGCTTCACTGATATATGGCAATGCATTCAACAGTCCTCTATCAATATAAGGTGCAATTTTAAGACTCAACCATACTACAGGTATAAAACCTATAATAAAAAGAACAAGTCCATCATGATTATCTTTCCTCATAGATTTTTCTTGTTCCTTTCAAAGTATCAGCTCTAGCTGATTTTGCAATGATGGTTTCAATAAAATCATAGTTTTTATTTTCTTTGATCTGGTCATCTCTCAATTTTTTCAGTGCATTGATAATGATTCTTCTCTCACAGTCTGTGACACAGATACAGACAACTTTTTCCCTTGATGCAAATAGTCCCATCATCTACTCACATCATTTCTTTGATGTTTTTTCTCTTGCTGTGATTTATAGATTCCTCTGTCAATGCGTTCACTGACATCTTCACATAGGTTTTTAATATTTCCCAATTCCTGTTTAATATTCTTTGATTTCATTCCAGAAAAATAATGAACAACCTGATCTGCAAATCGTATATCACGAACAGGAACTCCATACTTTTGACAAAGAATATAGGCAGAACTTTCAATAAAAAACTGATTGTTTTCACGATTATAATCAGAATACTGTTTATCAAATTCCACATGACAGTATTCTCTTGCAAGTCCCTGAATCAACTGTGTAGGACTCAAGTTATTAGCATAATAGATACATTTGGCATCGGGCGAATAAAATACAGGCTCCCCACCTTCAAAAGTATCTAATTGCTGTAAAGATACTGGTGAATCATATGTCAGACCATTAATCATGTTTGCAACATTCATCTGCGGTGCATTATATAATGCTTCCTTTGTGTTGATCTGCGAAACATCAAATAAATACTTTGGATTATAGTTTGTACCATATGATCCATCTTCTCTTTGATATTCACCAGTGGGTTCTAGGACCAGTATACCCTTTTCACCTTTTTTAATATAGAGTTTGTTTTCACGCCAATGTTTGCCGTCCTTCAGCATCTTTGCATCAGGCTTCTGTGCCATAATCAAAAGAGCATTGGTCACTGTATAATCTAATCTTGCCATGAGATTTAAAAACTGCAGATATTTCTGTGGAGAAGAGACAACTTCACCAGACTGAACTTCTGCTAGTTTATACAGATGATTTCGTTTATCTTTCATCTGTTTTGCATATTCCTCTTTAGATAATCTTGGCTGTTTTCTTTCATTTGATCTTTGAGCATTTTTATTTAGCATTGCATAAATATTTTCCATGAAATGTTACCTCACTTTCTTCTTGATTTTTTTCTTTTTAATATTCTTATGCTGACTCTGTTGTTTGACAGTCGTCTTCTTTTCTTGCTGTTTCTTGATTTCATTGAGTTCTTTTCTCACCGATGGACGCTTATCAATAATATCTGGTTCTTTTCCTGCTTTGACTGAGGTAGGCTCGAACGGACTGGCGTCCTTTGTCGTTCGAGCAGTAGTCGGGTTTTCAGAAAAACTCTTTTCTTCTTTCTTCATTGAATCCATTAATGATTTCACAAGTTTATCATGCACTTCATCACTCATTGTAGGAACATCCTTAAATGCCTGATTTTGTTTTGAAGTAGCATAATCATTAATTGTCTTTGCATCGACAGTTGCTAGTTCAAATTTATCAACTATACGACTGATTTTCGAGGCATCCTCTGCTCTTACCATAATGTCACATACCCCATCAGTGTTGTTCTTTTCTTTCAGCACACAATACATAACACCATAGCGTTTTGCTTCCTGACAGAAAACCTTCAAATCATTATGATGAATAGCAAAGACTTTCAATTCCTTTCCAGACTTCAACATGGAATTAAGTCTTGCTTTTCCCTTAACTTTTTTCTTGTCCGTCAAAATAGCATAAAGCATTGCAGCTAAAGATTTAGATGCCATACCACCAGCTTTCAATGCAACATTGGCAGCAACTTCAATGCCTTGCAAGGTCATTCTTGTCATCTGATCAGCTGTTTCCCCACCTGTAGTCATTTTTTCACACTCCTTTTGTTGAAATTCAAATATTTAGAAATACAAAAAACGATGAATTAAATCATCGCTTAAGACTAAAAATTGATAAAACTGTATAGAAAAAGGTATGGCTCCGCATCAATCTGCACATCCCGCCACAAGAGGCAAGAAAACCATACCTATAAGAGTATACTCTCTTTCTAAACTTAATATACCATTAATTCTGCATCATGTCAACCAATGACATAATACTATTCAATCGAATGATAATTCGTTAGAAGATAATATAATGTACTGTCTTTTTCATAAATATGATGACGTATAATACTACATATATTGTCTATAAATTGTAAACCATATTCTAAACGAGAATCCTGTTGGACAATAGATAAAACATTATTATTTTGTTTTATTGATTCGATTATTTTTAGTTCAAAATCAGTTTTATTAAATGTATCAAAAATGATATCAATTTCACAATCAATTTGTGAAACAATTTTATTCAATAACGAAATATAGACATTTTCCTTTTCTTGCTGATAAAACGATTTACTTTTTTTCTTATAAACAGCATAATAAATGGAATAATTCATTGTGCTTATATGTTCAAGCATACACACTTTAATCCTTTGATATTTTTTATCTAGTATTACAGATTTAAATTCTGTAAAGATTTTTTCTTTATCTTTTGGAGAAATGGGAAAGTTCTTTACCTTCTTCTTGAATTTTTTAAAGGTTGCATCTGTTTTTAATTTAGAATCTGTTAATAAACCTGCAACTATAAAGTAATCCTCACATTCTGTTTCATCAACAAATAATATCATTATATGGTTTCCTCTTTCTTGTTAATAGTCTTTTTTCATTCTATCATTTATCGTTCTGTATTTCTATATAATCTGTTGAATTGTGTATCATTTTGTCTTTCATTCATTGCTTTGATAATTTCTTTCATCTTCAATGAACGATTTTTTATTCCCTCATAAAGCCTCACCTCCTTTCGTAATTCCTTGATTTCTTCAGAAAGACTACACACATCTCTTTGAAGTTTCTCTTTTGTATCAGGATTTTTACAACGTCTGATTTTGTTATAAATACATCTGCGTTCCTTAATAAGTGATTCCAGTCTATTCTTGACAGTTGATTCTTCTTTTTTTAGATCATCAACTGTTTCAATTCTTTTTTTACACAATAGAGTTGCTTCCTTTGTTATTTGATCCATGTATCTTAAATCCTCTCTCAATAAAAAATGCACCCTTCTTTTATGAGGTGCGTTCTTGGGCAATATTCCCATTTCAAACATATAGCGAACATACAGTGCACGAAAGCCTGTTATCTTTTTTGATTTTTTAACATTTCCCTGATAGTGATATATATTAGGTTTGGCTTCTTGAACCATGTCTATAAACCCTATATCATTTTTCAAAATGCGAAGCTTGATATTTTCTTCACTGTATGATTCATCCTTTGTGAGATTGTGAAGTCTGAAAAAATTTTCAGCACCCGGTGGTCTGATGGCTATATGCTTGACATCTGTTTTGACTTCATATCCCATTGATTTTAAATATCTAATGAATTGTGTAAATGTCATTGAATTGTTGATAGCTCTATCAACATCATCTATCATAAGTGTTCGCCTTGTAGGCATTTTTTCTTTTTCAGCCAGCCACTCACTATAGTGCTTTCCTTTCTTTGGATTATCAATAACACTCAAACGATATTTTCTACAGATTTCATCAGACAAACGTCTTAATCTATCATAATCCTTATGCTTGTTTAAAAATCTTTTATGTGTTGCCCAAGATACAGAGTTTACTACAAAATGATTATGATAATGTTCCTTATCTAAATGCGTTGTCACCAAGACTTCAAATTCATCACCCCACATCTTTTGAGCAAGTTCAATACCAATAGCATGAGCTATTTCTGCAGTGACCTCTCCAGAGACAAATGACTGATATCCATGAAAGGCAAGAACACTATCTTCCTTATGTGCCGCCTTCTTTGTTTGAATCATCTGATCATACACATTGTAAGGACTGCAGTTGACACCACTAACATAGAATTGCTTTTCAGTTTTGAAATCATTTTCTACATATTCGATAACATTTTCAAGTCCCTGAAATTCATAATCATTGAAATCCTTGTTTTCTGTTTTCATTGGATTAACAACATAATCAAGGACATCCTTCAAGCTATACTTGACAGCCCACATAGAAGTTGTTGCCACTATATATCCACCTCATCTTTTCTGTATTCACCATTGACATATAAAACATATTGAATCTGTTTTTGAAGCTCCTCAAAATTCTTTTTATATTTCATGACATCAATGGAGCCAGTCTTATAGGCAATCACTGCAATTTGGTTGATGTTATTTCCTATCTTTCTTAATTGATAAATGGTTTCTTTTAAATCTGGATAAGGCTTTTCAGCTGGCACAATCTTTTGAATAATCAAACGAAGATATGCTTCTCTTGAAAGTCCTGTTTTAGCGACTGCCACATTCAAATGATTTAATTCATCATCACTTAATCTGATTTCTATTCTATTTTTTCTTCTGGCTTTCATAACAACCTCCCTGTATAATGCACATAATAATAACTCCACATAATGCACCTAGTTCAAACACTCCCAACAATTTCAACCATTCCATCACTCTTCACTCCTTTCTTGGGGTATTAGGGGATTTCCCCTAACAAGCTGACTTTTGCCATCAAAAGTCCTTGCTTGCTACAATTTACGACATAGAAATAGGTATCTCTTATTATGAGTCCAAATTTACCTGACGGAAGTAAGCTATCTAGCATAATCATCACGTTTTCTTACTTTTTCAATGACATCAAATTCCGTCGTTATATAATTTTCCTCATTTAAAATAAGTTCTTCATTTCGATATTTTTCTTTTAATTTGATAAGTGCTTCCTGTTCATTTTCTGCTTCAATGGTTTCCTGACATTGGTATGTTTCAGTTATTTCAACTATAAATTTTGGCATTAAATTTCATCTCCATTTTTTATATTTTCAAAAAAAGAATCAGTATTCTTTTCAAGTTTTTCATACTGATTTTTCAAATTATTTAAATCTTTTAATCTTAAATTCATGATGTTAATTTCTTTATCTAACTGATTTCTTTTTTCAATTTTTAATTGCTTTTGTTGTTCTAGTTTTTGTATTTCTTTTATGATTTTTTTAATCAAATCAACCATCTCCTCTCTAAATTTATACAAAAGAAAAAGCAACTTCTTTTTTAGAAATTGCTTCTACCTTTATACTCTAATCTTAAATAATCAGTTATTTTTCTACCAATTATAATAATTGTAGGCATATGTTCTTATTTTTTACATTGACTGTTACTTTACTAAAAACCAGTTCAACATTTTTTAAAAGATTTAATTCATCAACATAGGTATACACTTGATTTTGACAGCTTTGATAAATAAGTGTATTAATTTTCTTAACCTTTTTAACATCACTACAAGATTTAATATACCAATCATTACTTAATAAAGGAGATGTTTTAAAAACTAAACAAATTTCCGTTGACAATGGAAAAATAATCATATTACAGTCCCCTTTTTTAAAAATAGAATATTTATAATGACTATCATCTACTTTTTTTAAAGTGCATATAGGAGAATCGCTTGTAATAAATGTTTCTTCCGTTTTATTTATCAAAACATCACAAGTCATTTCCCCTATGCACATCATCTTTGCATTATAGTTATCTAATTCTCCAATTTGTCTTATATGATGTACTTTAGCATCATCATTATCATGAATACCAATATCAATTTTTTTATTATTAAAATTTTTTATGCCATTATTTCCACAAATTTCATTAACTGCATTGTAAATTTTGATATACATATTTTTATACAATGGAGATCTCATATATTGAATTAAAATATATAAAATGATATATTTTCGAGTTTCAAAAAATTGTGAAAATGGAATAACTGTATTTATATTTTTTTCATTTAAAATATACTCTTTAAATTTTGAAAAAATATTACCCATAACAGATTCTAATTCTGAAAAAAATTTTTCCATATTGTTTGTATGAACATAATCCTCAAACTTTTTATTTTTAAAATCGATACCTTTAATCACTTCCTCTAACAATGGAGAAGTTGGTTTATCTAAAGAAATATCAAAATAATCATTTTCACAAGCTACATTTCTAATCAACTGATTTTTTAATATTTTATTTTCTTTTTTTAAATATACATTTATTTTATCTTCATTTATGCAAAAGTATTTTAAATAAAACTGTGGAACATAATGTTGTTTCTTAGTGTAATTCATTAGGAGTCACCTCTAATAAATTATCTCACTATACCTTTACGAAAACAATATTTACCTTAACATTGTTTTTTTCATCATTGAATTATTCAACAATATCTCATTTATATCTTTAAACTTCTTTGGACTTCTGTCAAAAATCTCATATCTTCCATTTAAATGATGTTTAATCTTTTCACTTGTTTCATAACCTGCTCTATCATTATCAAGATGTAAAATGATTTCTTTTATTTGTTTATTATTCATTAAAAAATATTCTAATGCTATTGGCAATTCTGAATTTTCAATATTCTTTCCAAAATTTGATGCACCACCCAATGACAAATAGTTTTCATGATTCCAAGATCTGCCCTTTTGTTTTTCTAAAGTCTGAAATGACATTAAGTCAATTGGACTTTCAAACACATGAAGGACATCATTTGTTGCATTAACAAGTCTAAAACTATAGTGTTTATCACTTCCATACACATCTTTTTTCCAGTTATCATTGGTTGCTCTTTTAGATGCAAATCTTTCTTTACCTTTTTCATCATACCCTATAAAGAGTACTGAATGATCTTTTTGACATTCGTAGATATAGCCTCTTAGATAATAGAAATCGACAATATCTTTATCAATACATCTTTCATTGACTAAATAATTAAACATATTTTTTGATTGAGAACATACTTTTGGCAATTTAAAGTCACAAGATTGTTGCTTCATATGATATGCTTTTTGATAAACAGGTGGCTTTTCTGTGATGCATCTATATATCAAAAATGCAGCATCTAAAAAGGACATGTCACAAACTTTTATCAGATAATCCAATGCACTTTTTCCACCTATTCCTTTGGACCACCACATCCACATGCCATTAGTCATATGCAGACTATCATGTGTTCTTGTGACATAATCATTATGTGATTTTCTAACAAGCTCATTAGGTTCATAATTTGATAAATAAGTTAATAGATCAATTTTTTTCACCATTGCTAGTTCTTCAGGCTTTAAATATTTTTTCATTTTCTTCCTCCCAATTATAAAAAGCCGATAAAATATATTATCAACTTTATCTTTCTAATGATATTGGTGTTCGATATTTTTCTTCTGGAACTTCATCATCAAAAACTAAAGATTCCTTATCATCTTTTCCTCCAATATCAAGCTCTTTATCCAATTTTGATAATCTTTTACTTAAACTTTGCAGCTCGTCTTTTTTTTCAAAAGGCTTCTCCACTTCTTCCTTCGCATTCATAAACTGCTGATAAGTTTCATCATATAATGCTTTTTCTATTTCCAATTTTTTAGGAATGGAATCTATAACATTATCAATACGGGTGATATTTCCATAGACATCATCACCTAATTCAACAGGATGACCCAAATGATTTTTTAAAGTTAAAATATGAACATTATGAAATGAGTCATATCTTAACGACATTTCAAATCCTCGATAGTTCCCTATCATGATTTCCTCCTGAGATTTTAATTCCTGACATGCTAAAAGGATGGCTTGTCCTGCCTGTTTTTTATCATGAAATGTGATATCTTTAACAGTCATTTCACCAAATTCATTTTGATGAACAATTGATTCTATATCCTTTTTATAACCATGAATTCTTTCTTCGATAAGTTTGATTTTTTGAGGATAATACTTTACTATCCTATCTTCAAGCTCATATTTTTGTGAAAGATAATTGGCTTTAGCCAGTTTAAGCTTAGCCACTTTCGTATCTAGTTCCATCTTTTCCTTGACTTTAGGATTTCCACTAGCTAATGCTTTTATCTCAGCATAACTAAGTGAAGCTTCGTCGATATCTTCAGCAGAACGAACAGGAGATTTGCTTGTCATAATCTGACTAATAAACTTCTGTTTATTTTCAACAAGCTGATACAAATAAGCGTCAAATGTCCCTTCCGTTACATATCTATAAATATACACATCACTGTTTGTATTTCCCTGACGAATGATACGACCGGCTCTTTGCTCCAGATCACTTGGTCGCCACGGGCAATCTAAATCATGACTAGCAACAAGCCTATCCTGAACATTTGTTCCTGCTCCCATCTTGCTTGTTGAACCAATCAAGATTCGTACTTTTCCTTGTCTGACTTTGGAAAAAAGTTCCTTCTTTTTGGCATCGGTTTTTGCGTTATGAATATAGGCAATCTCATCATCAGGCACACCATTTTCAATGAGTTTCTTTCTTAGTTCATCATATATATTGAACTCATTTGCCTTTGGTGTAGACATATCACAGAAAATCAATTGTGTTGACCTTTGGTTTTTAGTTTCATGGTAAATCTTTAAGACATTATCAATACATGCATTGACTTTACTATTTTCATATTCCGACAGTAACGGATTGATAAGCCTCTGATCTAATGCCAGTTTTCTTCCATCATTTGTGATTTTCAGCATATTATCTTTGCTAGGGTCAACAGCACCATCTCTTATCTTTTCAGCACGTTTCCCTAATGATTCAACAATCTCTTTTTGGATTTCACTAGGCTTGACTGATACATTATGATAATGAGCCTTAGGTACTGGAAGATTAAGCATATCTGCAGTCTTTATATCGGCTACTTCTTTGAACATGTTAATCAATTCAGGCAGGTTAAAAAATTTCGCAAATCTTGTTTTCATACGATATCCCGTTCCCTCTGGTGCAAGTTCAATGGCTGAAACTGTTTCACCAAATGTACTTGCCCAACTATCAAAATGCTGTAAATTGTGTTTGACAAGAGTTCCATATTGCAGGTATCTTTGCATTGTATACATTTCAGTCATTGAATTACTTATAGGCGTTCCGGTTGCAAAGACAATTCCCTTTCCACCAGTGATTTCATCTAAATAACGACACTTCATAAATAAGTCAGAAGATTTCTGTGCTTCAGTTTGAGCCAATCCTGATACATTTTTCATTTTTGTAAAAAGAAAAAGATTTTTATAATAATGAGCTTCATCAACAAAAAGACGATCAACACCCAATTCTTCAAAGGTAATCAAATCGTCTTTTCTGTCCCGATTATTCAGTTTTTCTATTTTAGCTTTTAATGATTTCTTTGTCCTTTCCATCTGCTTGATAGTAAATCTTTCTCCATTATTCGCCTTTAAATCCTGAATGCCACGAGTGATTTCCTCTATCTGATTTTCAATCGTCTGTATCTGCCTTTCAATAGACATCGGTATCTTTTCAAACTGTGAATGACCGACGATGACCGCATCATAATCACCTGTTGCAATACGTGAAAACAGCTTTTTACGATTTCTTTTTTCAAAATCTCGTTTTGTTGTGACTAATATATTGGCACTTGGATATAATTGCAGAAATTCACTTCCCCACTGTTCAACAAGATGGTTGGGAACAACGAACATAGATTTATTGGACAACCCAAGTCGTTTGAGTTCCATACAGGCAGCCACCATTTCATATGTTTTTCCTGCACCAACTACGTGTGCAAGAAGAACATTATGACCATAAAGAATATGAGCAATGGCATCTTTTTGATGTTTTCTCAATTCTATCATAGGGTTCATGTTTGGAAAAGTGAGATGACTGCCATCATATTCACGAGGTCGAATACTGTTGAAATTTGTGTTATAGATTTTCGTCAGTCTATCTCGTCTTTCCATATCCTTCCATACCCATTCCACAAACGCTTCCTTGATAGAGTCTTGTTTCTGTTGAGCAATCATTGTTTCTTTTTTATTAAGAACGGCAATTTTTTTACCATCATCATCGTATTCATAATCAAATATCTTTGTTGATTTTAAATTCAAACAATCCTCAATCAGTTTATAGCCACTCACTCGATGTGTTCCATAAGTCTTGTCTGCTTTGACATTGTTTTTATCATAACTTTTACCACTGATATTCCATGCCCCTGTTACATTGGAATAGGTGACATTGATATAGTCACGATAATATGCAGATGTACCTAGAAGTTCATGCACAAACTGTGTATAAATATCTTCAGGTATCCATGTAGCTCCGAGCCTAACCTCAATTTCACTTGCACTTAAATCCTTTGGTAAAACTTTTTCCAGTGCTTGAACGTGTTTATGATATGTTGAATCAATTGCAACAGATAATCGTGCAATTTCCAATTTTTCACGTACATTCCCACTTAAATATTCATCAGCCGTGATATATTCAGCTTTAGTATCACTATTTAAAACGTTAGGTACTTTGTAGATTACACCATCAAGTTCATCAATCATATCATCAATGGAATGATTACATAGTTCACTCATATACTCAAGGTCAACTTTTCCTTTTTCTCCAAGTGATACCATCAACGCTTCGTTTGCAGTATCAACATGGGTAACATCTACTTTCTTTCTAATGGTACGTTTTGTAAACATATCAGCCTTGCTTTTGAGAGTTCCATCTTCATTAATATTTTCAAGCGAACACAACAAATAAAATGAACTATCATCTCGGAATGCAAGACTATTTGCACGACTATTGATAAGTCCGTGCTTTGATGTAAAGCTATCATAGATTTCGTTTAAATAAAGCTGCTCAGCCTTAATTTCTTCCTCCGAGTAATCTTGACTCTGAAATTCAATTAAACGTCTCACAGACTCTCTAATAGCGATTAAACCTATAATTCTATTCTTTGCAGTTGATGAAACATCAACTTTGTTCATCATGCTATTGATACGATAATAGATTTCACCATCAACGACTGTATAGCTGAAATTTCTAATATTTGGATCTGCTGGAATACTTTCAATGACTTCATCTTCTGCTATATCATCTTCTATGACATATTCATCAATATTGCCATGAATATTGTCTGTTGCATTATTAATAGCGTCTTTTAAAGAAATATCTTCATATGGGATAACTGTCAAATCTTCTCGACCATACATGCTTCTTGTCTTTTCAACTGTTCCAAGTATCATTTCAGGATGGTCAATAAAATATTGATTCATGATGTTACCATACTCATCAAAACCAGTAGAAACCCATATATCATCACAAACAACAGGTCTATCCCTTTTCTTTAAAAAGATAATGTCACTGACCGCTTTTGTATCATCGAATGCGTTATTCGGTAAACGGATAGCACATATCAATTCACATCTTTCATTGATATATTTTCGAGCAGTGCTATTTTTCTTATCCATTGTATAACGTGATGTCACAAATGCAATCAGACCTCCCGGTCTTATTTTATCAATTGTT
Organism: uncultured Massilimicrobiota sp.; assembly: GCA_944325245.1. Classification (GTDB taxonomy): domain Bacteria; phylum Bacillota_I; class Bacilli_A; order Erysipelotrichales; family Coprobacillaceae; genus Allocoprobacillus. The sequence continues at coordinate 26,010 of CALUZM010000026.1, forward strand.
TTTGCAAAGAAATAATCATGAATGTTAAAATTTAATTTATCATATTGCTTATCTACGACCTTAAACTGTCCAAAAGGAACATTCCCTATAGCAACATCAAAAAAGCTATCTGGAAGTTTGGATTTTTCATAACCCTCAACTGCAATATTGGCATTTTGATACAGCTGTTTAGCAATTCTACCCGTAATTGAATCCAATTCAATCCCATAAAGTCTAGACTCTTTCATATGATTAGGAATCATGCCAAAAAAACGACCTATACCACATGATGGTTCTAGAATATTCCCATAATGAAATCCCATCTTCTCTAGTACCTTATATATACCCTCAATCACAATGGGAGAAGTATAAAATGAAGATAATGTTGATTCTCTTGCCATCGCATATTCACCATCATTTAAAAGATTTTTAAGTTCCTCATATTCCTTTGACCATGAGGATTTAGATTCATCAAAAGCATCCGAAAGTCCACCCCAGCCAACATATTTAGCAAGTATTTCCTGTTCTTGTGATGTCGCAAGACGATTTTCTTTCTCCAAAGAAAAAAGCAACTTAATAGCTGCTACATTGTTTCTGTATCTTTCTTTTGGTGTACCTGCCCCTAAATGTTCATCTTTTATCTGATAATTAATACGTTCAGTTGAAATGATAGTTTTATCATTAGATTCATTTTCAACAATGGCTTCACCATAATTATCAATATATGCTTGAGGAATATCTGTATAAGTGATTTTTCCATTTTCATCAAATTCAATAGAATAAAGATTATCTTTTTCATCGTTTACATATAAACGCTTATATGCGAGATAATATCCTTTATCACGAATATTTTGAAGCCATGTAAGAGCATATTCTATCATATCTTCAATAGCTATGTCAGATGTTGAGTCCCATTCAATATTCATATCTTGATTATAATAATAAACCGGTTTAACAGTTTTATCATTTTGATCAATTGAAAATCTCATATGATGATTCATGATTTCTATACCATTCGTTTCATAGAAATGATACATATCAAAAATGCCTTCATCACGATCATAACTCAATGACAAGGGATAGTCATTTTCGTTTTTTGTCTTCAATGTCAAAAATGGTGAATTTAAACTTAAAAATTCAGAATCAAGCTGACGAAAAGCATCATATAACTTCATTTGTTTTTTCATATTTGGTTTAGAAAACGATATATCATTATATATCCTATCTAAAAGTTCATTAATCATCTGCTCTCTAAAAGTTGAATCAGTTGTATATAAATCATAGATATCAGGATCTGTGATATTGATTGAAGTCATAATATCAATCATTGCTTCACGAATAAATAGTTCTGCTTCATGTTCATCCGTATCACGCTCTTTTAATTGTGGATAATATTCACTTTTCTGTATCTTATTAACAAATATAGGAATATATTCATCAAAAAGCTGTTCGTTAGTTTCAAGATTATCTTCTTCGATTGCAACAAGTAACTTATCATTGAGTGGGTTTTCTTTTAAGAGATTCTTGAAATCTTCTCTTGATAGGTAATCAATAAATAAAGGAAATTCATCACTTTGGATAGCAATCTGATTGCCATCTTCGATGATGGTGTATTCATCAATTCCTTTATAAAAGGTATCTCCCACTTTCCAACGATAATCTTTCTTGACATTCTCATCTGAACTGTTTTCCACGACCATACCAGTTGGCTCATGATTTAACCTTTTACGTTCGTATTCAAGCTGCTGTTCCATCTGCTCATGGAGAAACTCTGGATAGCGTTCCATTTCATCCTTGCTAAGATAACGATTGGCAACAACAAGTTCATTGATCCTTTTCGCAATTTTCTTCCAGTTGAGTGTTATCGTGATTTCTTCCTTGCCTATCTGTCGACTTCTAGAAAAAGTGATTCCTCTGCTGTCGTAATTTATATCAATCAGTCCTACTACTGGAGCAAAACCACCAATTCCATATTCTTCTTTTAAAAATTGAGCATTTTCGTTGAGTGACAGTTTTTTGAGCATTTGCTGATAGATTCTGTATTTTCCATCTACGAAGCCACTGCCACAAACAAGGACACGATCAATTTCTTCTTGAGAAAAATAAATGCCATTTTTTAATTGTTCTTCATTTTCATATATGGCTGTTTGCTGTTCTTCAACAGTTGGAATCTGAATACTAGGATCAAAATAGCGTGATAGAATCATGCCATCTATTTCATTTTCTACAAGGGACCAACTGTAATCGCTAGATG
>CALUZM010000027.1 GCA_944325245.1 uncultured Massilimicrobiota sp.
TGAAATGTGACAGATGCGGATGTGAAATGGAACTTGACGGATACATATTAAGTGAAATAGCGGAGGCTGATGGAGATAATGAACTGTCATGCATCTGCATGAAATGTGGAAAAGGAACAATGCACCAGGTCAAAAAATGATATATCTGGTTACGTTTTTGCATGCAGAAAAATAGAGTAATGCTGGTGCATTACTTTTTATTTTGCTTATTTTTAATATTTGCTTTAAGCATTTATCAACCAAACGAAACCAAATTCCTATAATATAAAAAAACCAATGATTCCCATCATTGATTCTTTACTCTAATGTTAATTCTATTTCTTCAAAGACTTTTCGTATTTCCTCATAGCTTTGTTTTTTCATTATTCTTTTAAGGTATATTGGACTTTGTGCCAAGTAAGATAATTCTTTATATAAATCTAATATTTTAGAATTGATTTTCTCACCAATAAGAGGAATAATAATAAGCTGAATTTTTTTCTTATTCCATAAAATTGGCTTTGACAAAATACCAACAATGACTTTTGTTGAATATTTTGAATTATAACACGACAATATTGCTGTCATATTTTCTAATTCGTAATTACCTATATAATCACTTTCAATAATTTCTCTAGATATATTTGCATCATTTAAAGTGTTTTTAATCATAAATGTAATAACTTCTTCTTTTGTTTTAACATTGATATTTTTTAAGATCATATCTCTTTCAATATAATTTGACATATGAAAAACTTCCTGATCATTCAAGAAGGACTCAATCCTTTTTTTATCAATATCATTTAAAAAATAATTGACTTCTATTTTTGAAACTGGAATATTATATTTAATAGGAACACTTGAAATCAAAAAATCTATGTCTGTAAAATCATAATTTTTGAAACCAACATAATCTACTGTTTTAATCTCATTAATGTGTTTTCCATACATCTCTTTAATTTGATAAGCTAATGTACGTGATGTTCCTCTTCCAACCCCACACATTACGAGAACGTTTTTTTTGTCTTTAATTCTCTTACGAAGAAGAGCTAAGTTAATATGTAAAGCAATATACCCTATTTCTTCATCACTAAGACAATTCCCATGATAATCAAAAAGTTGTCCACATGCAATAACAGCCAATTGATACGCAAGTATATTTTGCTGTTTAATTTTATTAATAAGGGGATTTCGTAAAACAACATTATAACGAGAACGCACTTCTAATGGAATTAAATGTAAAACCAACTGTGATCTTAATTCCTTATCATGATGAAAATCAATATGCCATTTAGCATTAATATCATTTAACATTCTATCTACAATTTTATTAACATCAAAATCTAAAATAATACGATGAATACTTTCGTTAAATTGTCTAATAATTCTTTTGGATGCTAAATGAATAGAAAATGATGCAATTTCTTGATCTTTGATTTCTATACCTATTTCCCTATGAATTCTTTTTGCTAACTCAACTGCAGGAACTGTATCTGTCCAACGTGCAATATCAACCACCATTTTGTCAGACGTTTTTAACAAAATACCGGATTTAATTCTTTTTAACGATACAAAAATATCAATAATAAAATTTTGAACCGAAACTTCTGACATCGAAATTTTAAACTTCACTAGAATATCCTCAACAATCTCTGTAATTTGTTGAATTAGTTGTAATTCTTCTTCATTAAACTGCGTCCCTGGAAAATCCTCTCTTTGATCAATATAAGAAATATATATTGCTGATAAACATAATCTCTTATTAAACTCTCGTCCTTCTACTCTCATTCCATAATGAGGTTTTTGTACTAATTTTAAATCATACTTTCTTAAAGCTTCTCTTACAGATTTTAGATTCTGCGATAGCACTGAAGGAGATATATATAATTTTTCACAAAGATTTTCTGCTTTAATCCAGCTGTTTGATTCTATTAAATATTTTTGAATCCAATCTTCTCTTTCAGTTACACTAAGGACAAAATAATCTTGAAATGGTCGATAAGAATCACTTAAATTAACAAACTCATCAATATCATTAATAATCAACTTTATGCCATGAGAAGGTTTTACTTCAATATAATTATTAGTTATTTTCATGTCATCATTTAATGATTGAATATCTTTTAAAATTGTTTTTGTGCTTACATTACATAAAGCACTTAATGTTTCAGATGTTACATATTCTCCAACTTCTTTTAAATATTTTAATATTAAATAATTTCGTGTACTCATATAAAAATTATATCATATCTAATAATAAGATGTCCATAAAGGAAAAAGCTTCAAAAATAACATATAAAACAATATATTTAGCATTTATTTCTTTTTATATTTTAAATGTTCTATTAAACCTTTGGATGGTGTTGATGCAGTTTGAAATGCAGTTCTAATCGTTTTTGCTTCATTTTCTCCTTGTGAACAAATTTCTGAAATAATCTTTTGAGCATTAGATATTTCCTTAGAAGATATGCAAATTCTAATAGCTGTTCCATTAAATGATGTTTTGCCTGTTTCAGTGCCTTGATTATCTACAAGCAGATAATTTTCATCACTTATGATACAAAAGCTTCCGTTTAATTTTTTACATATTTCACTAACCATATAAAGCCCAAATCCAGAATTAGCCCCTTCATCAGTACTTCTTTGTTTTGATGAAGGTCTAAAAGCTTCTGATATCCCTGCCTTTAATGCCCAGTATAATGCTTCTTGATTATTTGTAATATATTCTTTATGTGCAGCGTTTTGTACCAAACTATTATAAATGCCAATTCCTTCATCTAAAATTGCTATTTCTGCAAGTTCGTAAGTTGGCCAATATTGCCCACATATCCAAACAGTATTTGTTTTGGCATGTTCTGGTGTATTTCGTAAAATCTCACGAATTAAAAATGTAAGTAATCTGTGCAATTCTTTATTTCCTCTATCTACAACACGTGCTAATCGACTTGCTTCGATTTCAATTAACTCCCCAAGAGCCATATAATTCCCTTTCGCATATTCTTTTTTCTGTAATTCATCTATAACTATTGGTGTTATAGGTATATAATTTTGGCTCCCGTTTGCCTCTCCAGGTTTCTTTCCAATTTCCAATGATGATGAGATGAAATATATTTAAAGAAACCCATTGTGCCTGCATAATTTTTTCCACCATTATCAACACCAGTAATTTCAAAAGGTATTTCTGGAAACCTATTTTTATAATGACGTATGCTAGCTCCCATAAACAACATAGGAAGAGGATCGAATTTATGCATTTTTGTAAAGTCAAAAATTATCTTATTGTCTGGAATTCTTTCATCTAACTCTTTTGCAAATTGAAGTGTTTCTGATAAATCTTTATTGTCAATATGAATTATCAATTCAATCATCCCCTTTAATTGAGTATTTCACTAAAAAGATGACACCGTTTCACTCATTTGATGACGTCATCACACTAGTGTGATGATAAAATAGTCACTATAGATTTGACCATAGAGGCATCTTCTTTATTAATTCTTTTTTTGTATTCTCATTGATTTGTCACCCTTTATATGAATAGTATATGAAGACGATACTATTCTATCAAGTATGTCGTCTGCTATTGATTATTTTGCTCAAGTGGACCAATTATTCCGATATTCCTAATCAAACAAGATTGTTCCTAACATTCTGATTATCCTGACCAGCTATTCCGATGAATCTGATTAATAATGAAATCTTGATTTTACAGTATGGTTATCGTTAAATCTATTTTTATATAAAAATAAAACTGAAAAATTTATTTAAATCCTCCAGTTAAATTATAGGATCTATCTTTTCAATTCAATCAACTTTTTAAATAGACTTTATTATTTTTTGTGCTTACAAAGAAAAACAAAAATAAAAGAAAAATCATCATCACACTGGTGTGATGACGACATCAAACAAGTAACACTATTCGATTTTTAAAGAGAAATATTCATTAATGACTCAAATTTCTTATATTCAATTTATTTCCATATGCTTTGAACAATTCATTTATTCGATTATTTTATATTACAAAGATCCCTAATTTATTATTTTAACGAGATTATGTAAATCTAATCGCTCGATAATCTCATTATAGCAAAAAAGGCCATGATTATCTTTAATTGATTTAGGGAAGTTATCAAAACAGAAATGTATAGAATATATAATATTCATGATAAAGAAAGCTTGATAGAAACAATCAGTAATGAAAAACTAAAGCAATATCAAACATTTAACCCAAGAAATACAAAATATAAGGATAACTAAAAAATAAAACCCATTCAGCATGATGCCAATTGGGTAACAAATTTTGCTTATTTAATGTGTTTACTTGATAGAAATAAAATCAATTTTTCATTATCTTTTTATCTAGCTATAGTCTCTTCTCAATTCAGATTATTCACCAACGTATAATAATTTCCTATATTTTTTAAATATCGTTGCATAAAAGATAGATAAATTTGTTTGTATATTTTTTAATTTTATTACTGCTCAGTTCTCTTACCCTAAATATATCTATTTTATTCCAATCTTCAAACCATTTGACTTTTACTTAAAAATAACTTTTTTAATTATAGTTTATTTTTATTTATCATACTTTCTAATCAATATTCCTGTATGTTCGCCTATCTATATTAAAAATATATTGATTTAATTCTCTCTAAAGCTTCTCTAATATAAGCGGCGCTTTGTTTATATTGTGCAAAAATAATATTAAAACCTTCTTCATCATCACAGACAAAATTCCAATAGTCTTTACCAATCAACAATTCTTCATCAGCAAAAAATTGTTTAACTCTTTCTTGTTTCCATTCCATTCCTTCTCCATACATATTGTATGCAGTTCCAAAAAACAATTTAATTTTTTCATCAGGTTTATCAATTAAAGAATTTTTTAAAATAAAATACTCCTGTAATAATGCCAGTTTCTCAGTCTTTGCTTTTTTATTATCTAAATCACCACCAGCTTTTAATTCAATCAAATAATGTTCTTTCTTTTTTTTGTTATAAAAATAATGATCTGTAACATGCGATTTTTGAAAACTTCTTATATCAGCAGGTATCATACAACTAAATGTGTTATAGTCAGAAACTTCTGGTTTGACATGTTTTTCATACTCCAAAATAATATAATCCAAATGTTGTGATTGTTGAGGCAACAAAAATGACTCAATATTTCCTCGAACTTCATAAGATAATGTTGCTATACTATTGCCTATATTCTCAAGGATACGACCGAAAGAACTATCAAAACTTCTAACAAAAGCACTATAAAACATAAATTCTTTACCTAATTCAGCAATAAAACAGTTGTTCTTTTTTCTGTTAATAACACCGTCTGAATCATTAACTTCACTTGCATATCTCAACTCAAATCCTTCAGAAAAACTTTTAATATTAGAATCAACTATTTGTTGTATTGCTTTTTTCTTATTTTCATCCATTGAAAACACCTCCATCAATTGGATAGTTAGTAATCACAAGATGTTGTGCCTTTTTATCGTTTCTGTCCTGAAAGCTAACAAAATATTTTTTATCAAAACTACTGATATATATCTTTCCGCCATTAGCTGTCTTTTTACCTACAGGATATAAAGAAGAGATATATTCGGTGTTTTTTATCACTAACATAAAATTTGCAGAACATTCATCTATTAAATATTTAGATAATCTCAATTGATCTTTTTTATTAAACTCGTTTTTAGCATATGTACTAAACTCCGTATCATACGGAGGGTCTAAAAACACAAAATCATCTTTCTGTGGTGGATTTTTATACATAAAATCATAAAAGTCTAAATTATCTATTATTGTTTTATTTAAATGATTAATAAGCTTTTTATCTTGATAATAATCAATTTTATTAAGGAAACTTTTTCTGTTATAAGATATTCCTCCATAAGGAACATTAAACTGTCCATTCTTGTTATATCTAAACATTGAAGAATAACAAGTCTGACGTATGAAGAAGTATATAGCTGTTGAAAAAGCTTCAGAAAGATTAAATTCTTCCTTATGATTTATTAAATATCTAAAGTGGGTATAAAATGCTGTTTTTAAAGAACACTCTATATTTGAAATCAAATCAGATTCAGATAAAACTCCTTTCTCTTTTTCTAATTTTTTCATACGAATCATTTTATTTTTTATACTTTTAAATAATTCTTTAACAAAATTATCAATTTGATAATTAAAATTTCTGGTTAATAGACCATTAAATTCTTCTGTATTTGCTAAAACAAATTGAGATATTTCATCACTTAGTTGTTGTTCCGTTAATTGATTATTTTTATAAGATTTATATAATTCTATCAAAAAATATGAATGATCATCTACAACATTACTAATGATTCTCCAATTATGATCAAAGGCCTTCAATTTTTCAAAAAATTCCGCATTTTGATTTTTTATCATTCTATAAAGAGAAATTAATTCATCTGATTTATCATTAATCAAGTAAGACGAAGTATTTATAGAAAAATAAACAGCTCCGCCTCCAACAAAAGGCTCATAATAATTATTTATTTTTTTTGGAAGGTTTGGTAAAATATACTTAAGTTCTTTTTCTTTTCCACCCGGATATTTTATTATTGGCGAAAGCTTTTCTTCCAAAATATATTTCATAAGACTGTCCTCCTCTTTGTTTATAATTATACCAAAACAAAATCACACATAAAAGAACAAATAGTAAAGTCCTCAAAATATTAAAATTAAAACACTTCTATAAAACGTTATAAGGAGGAACTTTACATGAAAGAAAAAACAAAATTAATAAATGCAGATGCATTCAAAGAATTAAAAAACATTAAATCTGAATCTATTGACTTGATACTAACCGATGTCCCATACAATATTTCGCAATATTCAAAAAAGGATGTTTACATTGGTGATAGAAAACTAAACACAAAAATTGCAAAATGGGATGAAATATATTTTGACCCCCGTCTACTAGTTAATGATTTTAAAAGAATTCTTAAACCTGATGGTAATATTTTTGTATTTGTAAGTTACAATCAAATTGGCTTATGGCACAAATATTTTGATTGTGAATTTGATACTTTCCAATTTATGGTATGGCATAAAACAAATCCAACTCCATGCGTATATAAAACAACTTTCCTTAATAGTTGTGAATTAATAATTTGTCTATGGAACAAAGGGCATAAATGGAATTTTATTTCACAAGATAAAATGCACAACTTTATTGAAACACCTATATGCACTTATCCTGAAAGATTGATTAATCCAAAACATCCTACTCAAAAACCAATTTCTATTTTAGAACATATTATTAGAATAGCTTCTAATGAAAATGATATTATACTTGATCCTTTTATGGGTGTAGGTTCAACTGGTGTTGCGTGCAAAAAATTAAATAGAAAATTCATCGGTATTGAAATAAATAATGAATATTTTAAAGCAGCACAAAAAAGACTTATTTAAATTTGATTCTATATGAATTTATTTCTTTGTCAAAGTGAGTATCAAACTCACTTCCTTTTATATACTCAATTTTTCCAGTACACATAATAGTATCAAAATCATATACTCTCGCAATTATGAAATTAGATTTATGTAACTGATAAAAATCATATTCATTTACACTCATGTAAAATGGTGTTTCCTTTTTTCCTTTAGTAGTTTTAACTTCTATATACTTTAAAGAATTAAATTTATCAAACGACAAAATATCATATCCAGCACCATCTCCATCCTTTTTTGCTACATGCCTAACTTTATGAACTAAATGTGGCGCATAAGACCTTACTTTTATTTTTTGATCTTCGTATACAAATAACTCTCCTTTATTCCCAATCTCTTTTTTTTCTGCATTCATCTTATCAAATTCTATTTTACGCGCATAAAAACTTTTTGAACGTCGTTTTTTTTCGTCAAGCAGTTTATCTACTTCTTTTTGTGATAAAGTTTTAATCTGACTGTTAAATTCTTTAGAACGATATTTTGTAACTCCATTTACATTTGTATGTATAACATTACTAAAAAACTCTTTATTATGATGTGATTTTAAATTGCGGACTTTTTGAGAAAAATACGAATCATTTCTATTTTTTATGATTTTAATGTCATATCCATCAGGCTTCATTCTTTTAGTGAGTATCTTTATCAAACTAGTCATATCTAATTCTCCAAATTCTTCTACCACTTTAACAGCTTCAATTGCAATATCCTTTTCACTATATCTTGTCATCATAAATCCCTCCCATTAGAAAGTTTTTTAAAATTATAGCAGATTTATCTGTCTGTTGCACGATAAATCAATACATTTAATATAGAAATAATTGCTTTGTTATATATCGCTCTTATAAAAATTTTAATATTTCATTTTCATTATAATATCTATCAATATCTCTAATCAAAAAAACAATTACAGCGTACCCTTAATCCAGTTTGCTTAATACTTATTATTTTTTACTTGTAATAGATACCATTCATCATAAATTTCTGCCATAATTTTTGGATTTCTTATATCCTCCCCCCCTTATTTTGGTATTCGAATTCAACCCTCACATACTATTTTCATATTTTTTATTAGCATTTATCATTAAATTATACATCTATATCTTAGTTTTTATCATTTTTTAAATTTATAACAATCTTCACACTTCACTTTACACTCTTGCATCTCAAAAGTATTTGAATTTCGCATCACTCCAACATAAGAAATATTTTGATTTTTACAAATTTCAATAATTTCTATTCTTCTCTTATAGTCCATCCTATTACCTAAAAACACTTTAGTAATAGGAAAAAATTTCTTATTATAATCAGAATCTTTTCTATGCCCTAAAGGCATTAGTAATCGTCATTCATTTTGATATGCCCAATCAAAGCTTTTTCTTAAAGCACCATGAAAATAAATATCCCATAACGCTTCTTCTGTAATATTTTTATCTTGTAAAATTGATAATCGTTTCGTCATATCTGAACGTGTCTTACAATATATCACTGGAAATAGGTTAGAATATACATCTTTATATCTTTCATCATTAGGTAATACTGTATATTCTATACAAAACCCTCTATGACAATCAGCGTATCCAGCCCATATTAGTTGTGAAAAAGGGGGGTTGTAAAACATGAAATTCGAAATGTAGTTTTCAAATCTAAAGAATATTGTTCAAAATCAGATCGAATCGCACTTGCAACTGCTCTTGTTAAATCATTAGATTCATTTAATTGATTCATAATTTTAAAAACAAATAATTTATTTGATGTTTTTTCTAATTCTGTCAAATTTTCATTTTTAAATATAGAAGAAAAATCTTGTGTTTTTTCATATACTTTAATTAATGACTGGACAAAAAAATTTCCTATTTCTTCTGTAGAAAAATTTTCATTAATTTTAACATTGCTACGTCTGCAATATTCTATCAATCTATAACGTTCATATTCGCAATAATCCATATTTATATCAGAGTCATAAGCATCATCAAAATTATTTGGTGTTTGCATAAATACTGTATTATTCTTTAAAGCTTCTATTGAAAAATTAACCTTTTCATTCACACATATATTAGGGAAATATTTATATAGTTTAAGAGGCATGTTAAATTTACTCTGCAATGAAAACTTATTATAACCTAGTTGCTCTATTTCATCTAATTTATTTAATTTACCATCAATAATACAGTATGACTTGCTTAATTCATTAGCTAACTGTTTTAAATTTTCTATATCACCAGTTTTCATATTAACCATTCCTCCTATAAATTATTAAGTTGACAGTACTCTTTTCTATCTTTTTTAGTCAAAATAATCCTTTTTGATATATCTAATCATGAGATTTCCTAATTTTTCATTTTCTATCTTATTTATAATTAAGTGAGAATAAAACAGATAATTATTATTTTCTACAATTTTAACATGAATACTAGTTATTAACATCAATATTTTTAATGTAAATCTTTATAAAAATCAATCCCATAATATCTATAATTTTCTACCTAAGTTATCTACAAATAGTAGAATTTCATACTTAGGATTTATTCATAAGTAAATTCTTTTATTCTAGGCGAAAATTATAAATAGTTAGTTATTATTGGGTTAAGTCATTTATATTTTGAATAGGAATATTTCATTTCTCAAAATTTCTTTCACTTTTTAAGTATGTTATAAACAATGCTTAATACTTTATATATATTTTTTTATGAAATTACATACATCCTAGAAAACAGTAAAATACCCTTCATAAATTAATACATTAAGAAACATTCCCAATTCATTTATTTCACTTGATAATTTATTACTTATAATTTCATTGATACCAAGAATCTAAGCATTTAGATAATCTTAAGTTTATAATCAAGATATGAATATCACCGTCCTTCTATATATACAAGTATTTAATAAAATATTGACTTTTCTAGGTTATTATATATCCTTAAAAACATTTGATTAATATATCTAATTAACTTTAATCAATGAGCACGATTCTTTTCAAATTACTTGTAAGTTTGTGATGTCTATACCTAAACTAATATTTGATGGTTTTTATTATAATCATGTATCTATACTTATAGACTTAAGTGATAATATACTAATGATGGCTAGTCATATAAGTGGTATTGTTGATACAATATTAAAAACATACAGATATTTATACCCTGATAAGGAAAACCTCATCAATAATAAATAACACTAATAAACTAATTAAAGAAAATAAAAAACCTTGAATTTATCAAGGTCAATGGAGTCAACTTAGTATATTAGACTAGGTGACTCTTTTTTTATTTCTGTAATTCTTGTGGTATAACTATATGTTCTCTTTATTATTATGCAAAAAAAAGCGCATAAAGCCCCTGTTGATTTTTTTTCGTTTTTTTAAATTTTATCCCATTAAATTTATGATACAATATAGTTGTATTTTTAACTACGGGGATATTGTCATGAGCACCGATTTGTATCGTCTGACTTTTGGATTGTTTCTTCCATCAAGTCTGAAGCGATAGCTTGATGGTGAAATCATGACTCTTCCCCATCGCTGGTAGTGTCTGTTTGGGCGAACAGGCACTTTTATTTTGTCTAGCATCTTCTCTATCTGTTCTATCTTCTTTTTTAGCTGTCTTTTTTTACCATTGATCATTGAAAGCAGAATGTTGACATCATGTATGATTTCATGTAGCTGTGCTATGTTGACAACATACTGTCTATTTGACTCTTTCATTTCAAGTGAACGGTTCAACTCTTTTCTCATGATTCCTGCAATATTATGAAACAGTACCTTTGCATATATATCATTTCGTGCAACATCACCATCACTGCTTATATGCCTTTCTATCTCCTGGCCTGTTTTGAGTGTCTTGTATGAAACTTCGATATCCCATCTATATGTATATAGCTCAATGATTTCCTGAGCAGAGAATTCCTCTCCTAGGTTGGTAAAGAAAATGAGCTCTTTCTGACACGCCTCTCCATGATTGTTGATATATTCAATTCTTCTTTTAATGACCCTGATTTTCATGACTGGATTATTTTCTCTCAATTCCATGGCTTCAGGTGAAAATCGGAATCTCCTTCTCCATTTTTCATCAATTTCCACCTCAATCCATTCATCATCAGATTTCATGAGCGCAACCTGCTTCTTATAGAAATTGCTTTTTCCTCTGATGATATAATGATAATCAATACACTCAAGGTGGGATATGATTTCGGCTGATCCATAATATCTGTCAGCAAGATAAATGACATTCTTTCCCTTGAATATACTTTGACTTCGATAGAGATGAGAAAACGCAAGAGGCAATTCTGAATATGGTGCAGGCCTGAGTGAAAAATCTATAAACAGACCATTAAGGACATCATAGAGTCCTCCGGCCTTGGACTGGACTTTTTTGACATCGAACATGTCAATGATATGTTGATTCTCCACAAAATGAAAATCATAGATATTATAGACATTGTATGGGATTTCCATGTAGGTTGCATCTTCTGCAATCAGGAAATATCCTCTATATTTTTTAGGAAGCGACGATGCATAATAGATGGCTGAAAATCGATTGATGAGATATGAAAACACATTTGGATTCAGCTTTCTAATGGCCTTGTTGAGAGCCTGCTTGCTTATTCTCTTCTCAAGTCGATCTATGGAATAATAAAAATGAGAGAGTTCAGCATTGGTTGTGGTTCTGTTTCTGAAGATGAAGTAATAGATGAGCGAATAGAAATTCATATTTCTATTTCTGGTAAAGTCCTGTGTTCTCTTGCGACAGAGTCTGTTTGTGATATCAGAATGAATGATAGCATTAAACTCACTGAAGATAGCAGCCAGCTGAGAAGACTTAACTACATTATTCATCATCATAGACAAGACGAGGCTTTTTCTTGGCGAAAGCAGCCTTCAGAAAAGGAACGGATTCCTCATCAACCTGCCCAAAGTTGATAAGGACACGATGTTTAGGAACGCCAGAAGAATCACGATAGGATTCAACGAATGCGCAAAAACAGGTATTTTTCTTACCCTTATTATTTTTGATAACTCTAACGAACATAGAAGCACCTTCTTTCTTAACTGCATTATACAACAAAAGTAAAGGAAATAAGATAATAAATAGATAATTATACTTAACTACATGTAAAAAAGACACTCTTTTATTTCCAAAAAAATAAAAAAGAGCCAACTTACTAAGTTGACTCCATTGGCCTTGATAAAATCAAGGTTTTTTAGTATCAATTATTCACCAACGTATGGCAATAAAGCCATTTGTCTAGCACGTTTAATCGCAACTGCTAATTGTCTTTGATATTTAGCACTTGTTCCAGTTACACGTCTAGGAATGATTTTACCGTTAGCAGAAACAAATCTTTTTAATAATTCAACATCTTTGTAATCGATGTAATCAATCTTGTTCTTTGTAAAATAGCAAACTTTTTTTCTTGGTCTTTGTCTTTTGAATGCCATAAACCTTTTCCTCCTTAAAATTGAATATCATCTTCCATGATATCAAATGAATCAAAAGAATTATCAAAATCTTTTTCTAATTCTACTGTTTTCATATCATAGAAGTTATCTTGTGATACTTGTGGCTGTTGTTGTTGTGCTCTTTCTCTAGCAGCTCTTGTTTCCAAGAATTGTACACTGTCACAAACAACTTCAACTACATACACTTTTTGTCCTTGTGCGTTGTCATAACTACGTGAACGAAGTCTTCCTTCGACACCAACTAAAGATCCTTTTGAACAATATCTTTCTACATTTTCAGCAACTTTATTCCAAACAACACAGTTAATATAATCTGCCTGTTGTCCATCTGCTGAATTATAGTTACGATTCAGTGCTAAAGTAAAACTTGTTACTGCAGCACCACTATTTGTTCTTCTTAATTCTGGGTCTCTTGTCATTCTTCCAACTAATACAACACGATTAATCATCAGAATTCACCTTCTTATTTAGATCTTCTAAGAGTCATATGACGGATAACGTTTGCATTGATACGTGATAAACGTTCGAATTCAGAAATGTTTGCTGGAGTAGTTGTTGTATCAATAACAACATAGTATCCTTTCTTATAATCCTGAATTTCATAAGCAAAATCACGTAATCCCCATTCGTTGACATTATCTACAGTTCCTTCATCATTAGTTAAAATGTTTTTGAAGTTTTCGATTAATGCATTTCTTGCTTCTTCTTCAACATCAGGTTTTACAATAAACATGATTTCGTATTTATTCATCTTTTTACCTCCTCCTATGGTCTAATGGTCTATATCCTAAATATAGACAGGCAGTAAATTAATTACATGCTTACGTAATATAGCATATCTTTGCATTTTTGTCAATTGAGCAGACAAAAAAAGACCTTTAATTCAATACTTTTCTTAAAATTCCATTTCTTTTCTTCTTTCTATTTTGAGTCTTCACATATTTTTTATAAATTTATAAAATATTAAGAAATTATTTATACATTTGATGTGCTATAATAGCATAATGTGAATACGAGGTGACGAAAATGATAAAACGAAAAAAATTAAAGAAGAAGCCTATTATTTTCATGCTCATTATTCTTTTAGCTATTGGTGTAGGGACTTATTATATATCGACATCCTATAATGATATAGAAGAATATCAAGTGGATAATCTTTCCATCCAGCATCAATTTCTCACTGTCAATCCTTATTCACGTAGTGGAAAAACATTACCAAGAGTGAATGGAATTGTTATTCATTATACTGCCAACCCAGGCTCAACAGCTCAAAACAATAGAGATTATTTTGAAAATCTTAAAGATACAAAAACAACTTCTGCTTCAAGTCATTTCATTATTGGCTTAAATGGTGAAGTGATTCAATGTATTCCTTTGAATGAAGTGGCTTACGCTTCTAATAATCGTAATCGAGATACCATTGCTATTGAATGTTGCCATCCTGATGAAAGTGGTCAATTCAATGAAGAAACTTATCAATCCTTGCAAATTCTTGTACGTTCACTTATGAATACTTATCATCTTACAAGCAACGATGTGATAAGACATTATGACATTACTGGTAAAATATGCCCTAAGTATTTTGTCGATCATGAAGATAAATGGCAGGAGTTTTTAAATACATTATAAAAAGAATTCATGAAGAGAATATCTCTTTTTGAATTCTTTTTTATGGGGTATGCCCTTTTAGCATTTCTTCTAGCTCCTTTTGTCCTGCTTCACTCAATAGTGAATCATAATGAAATAAAGAAAATCCTTTATATCCATTTTCATATAAAAGCTGAATTTGTGAAGAAATATTATCACTTCTTTGTGCCCAGCCATAATCCTCATCAACAACATCTCCAGCACGATATAAAGCCAACCCGGCATATAACATCACACCCTGTCTTCTTGGCAAATCAGCAAATTGCTTACAACGATCAGTAAACATCGTTGTTTTTTGATCCTCTCCATACTGATCACTCCAATAAATTTGTGGCATCAGATAGTCTATGAATCCTTCTTCTTTGAGCCATGTATCAATATCCGCTCCATCACTTAAACAATTTTCATAATTCCCTTGAGGACTAATGCCAAAGACAACATTTTCATCAATAGCCTTAATACTTTGATAAACATCTTGAATTAACATATTGACATTATCTAAACGCTGATTTTGCGTTGTGCCATCATGTGTCCCTGGCACATAAAAATAATCATCAAATTGAATGCCATCAACATCATAATTTTGAACAATTTCCTCAACACCATCCACAATATAATCTCTCACAGATTGACTTCCTGGATTTAAGATATATTGATATGTGGCATATCCAATTGTTTGGGTAGAATCTTCTAACCATGCATGATGTGGTGAATCATTCAAAAACTGCTCAAAGCTTTCCTGATTTAAAGAAATACGATAAGGATTAACCCATGCTTCAATAGACATACCTTGTTGATGTGCAATTTCTACCATCACTTCTAAAGGATCAAAAGATAATGATTCCTGATGTGTAATGACTCTTGAAAGAGGAAAGAGTTCTGATTCATACAAAGCATCACTAAAAGCACGAGCTTGAACAATAATTGTATTGATTTTATATGTTTTTACATTTTCTATGGCCTGTTTAAAATCTTCTTGAAAGGCTTCTTTTGACTCGTATGAAAATTTTTCTAAGTTTCCATACGAAAACCAGACAGCTCTTTTATCAAATGATGATAAAGAACATGGAGGATGTGGAAGAAATATATAAATGAGAAGGCATATACACAATAAAATAAGAATCACAATGAAACTATGCTTTTTCTTTTTCATGAAACCACCCCATTGATTATATTCAAAAATATTATTTTAAATCCTCTGCTGTCGTAATTTTTATATTTTCATAATCTCCTAAAACAACATAAACTTTTTGATTGGTAAATTGTTCTACCATTTGAGCATCATCAGTCGCTAAATAATGCTCTTGTATAGCTTTGGTATAAGCATTTAAGATTAGCTCTGTATGAAAAGCCTGTGGTGTCTGTGCCTGCATAAGTTCCTGCCTATTTAATGTTTCTACAACAACACCATCAACAACTCTTTTAATCGTATCTTTACATGGAACCATTAGCAGACATGCTGAATGCTTTTTTAAACATGTCAGTAAATCATCAATCTGTTGCTTTTTTAAATATGGCCTTGCTCCATCATGAATCAAAACATTTTCACATGTCACACGCTGTAGTCCTGCAAAAACACTATCTTGTCTTTCTTTTCCCCCATCAACAAATTCTATGCGTTGATCACTGCAAAGTTGTTTAAATTCTTCTCTTTCTTCAGGTCTTGTCACAACAATTATCTGTTGACAACGTGAATCTTCTATAAATATTTCTAAAGTCATCTCATAAACAGTTTTTCCATGAAAGGCATATAACATTTTATTATAATTTAACCCTGTTCTTTTTCCTTTTCCAGCACATAAAACAATAACACTATACATTTTCCTTCACCCTTTCATGATGATTTTTATAATCTAACATTTTTTTCATTAAATAATTGATACAAATATGCATCTGCAATCTTGTGTCTAAATTATAACCTTCCTCTTCTTCAGAAGCACACATTAAGACATAGTCCGCTAAATTCTTCATTTGACTTTTTTGTCCTTGTGTTATCAGTAACACTTTCCCATGACTCACTTTTGCATTTTTTATGATATCTAAAATCTGTTGTGTATTTCCATCTCTAGAAAAAGCAATTAAAAGATCATTTGAACTTAATTGACTTGCTTCTAAAAAAGCAATCCAGGGATCTTCTGGAAAACTGACTTTTTTACCCATTAAGCTTAATTTGGTTGCTAAAATTTTTGCGATATTATTATTCAAACCGCTTGATGCAATCAAAAGAGAATGACTTTGATCTATACATTGTAATAGTGGTAACAAGTCAATATTTTTTAAGTAATTTAAAGTTTCTAAAAATTGTTCTTTCATCTGTTCTTCAATGTTATCTATGGATTGATTATGAATAAATGATTTTCTTTTATGATAGACTAAATCATAACTAAATTCTTTAAAAGACGGATATCCTAGTTTTTTAACCATTCGATAAATTGTTGTTGTAGATACATTTAACATATCGGCTAAATATTGAATTGTAATTGTTTTCTTATCTAAATCCATTTTTAGTATTTCTTGAAAACACTGGTTTTCTATATCACTTAAAACATCTACATTTTTCATAAATTGATCTAACAAAGCCATATTCTCACCCCACATTATGTAATATTGTAACAGATAATAGAAAAACAGGGAAGAATTATCCCTGTTTACTTGTATAATAATGTTATAAAATCTTGTGATGAAATATATGGAATTGTAATGCAATGCTGATGAATTTCTAGTTTTTTGATTTTTTCTTCTTTCACATTAGATAAATAACATGTTTGAACCTGTGATGGTACTCTTAAAACGATATCACTGACATCTTGAGAAGAACCATTCAGTAGTCTTACAACATTATATTGTCCATCTTCACTTTTTTTCATAGCCATCATTTCTACATGTTGATGCACTTCAAAAAAGCTTTCTTCCCATTTCAGATGCCCAGAATGAGATTCTAAATGATTCACATGTCTGAATTGTACTGGTGAATTATATATTTGTGTTCTTCTATATAAATCACCTTCATCCACGATTTGGAATGCTAATGCAAATTCATTTTCAACTCTCTTCAATATTTGTGAACTAGGTGCATCTAGACGATAACCAGATGATCTTCCAGGACGGATCTTCAAATCGGCTTTACCAAACTTACCAACACTTCTTAACAATGTTAATGCAATTTGTTGATCGTCAATAATCTCATATTCACAAGTTCCTTTTGTGATCAATGCTAATGAGGAATCAACAAGTCGTACAAACTTTTGCATTGTATATAAAGGTAAAACTTCTTCTGTTGCACCGTTTTCTAGACCTACCTGATTTAATATCTGATTATGTCTGATAGTATAACCAAAATGATCTTGTGATTGGTTATATGCTTGGCTATCAATATCTCTAATCATCGCTCTAAGACGGTGATCTTTTGCCTGGTTATCAATAATTGTAGATCGTTCTATATGCCGAGAATACTTTTTTATTGACATTCTCACAGAAAAAGCAGATTGTACTGTTTCTTGACTACGATAATGATTCTGACATTCCTTTGGTGTTTCTAATAAATAAGAAAGACGATAAGCCACTTCTATTTCATTATCTTCAATACATTGAATATCAGGTTTTAAATTTCTTGTATCAATTACAATATCTTGATATGGTGGTGAGTAATTATATTCATCCCCATCATCTCCATTTTCTATGAAATAAAGAACATCTTGATAACTTTGATGGTTCACTTTATCATAAACATCAATGTGTCCTTGTGAATTAATAGATACCTGAAGATATTCATTTTCAAAAGTATTGTTTTGATGCTGTAAATCTGTTTGAATAGCTTCTTTTTGAAGTGTTTGATATGTTAATTTTAAAATTTTATAACCCATCGGCGGTAATAATGCAGCATCCAATTCGATTTGTACAGTATACTTTGTACCTTCTAAAACTTCCCCACCATCATGAAAATTAACAATACCATTATATGTTTCAATTTCCTGATTAATTTTTTCATGTGTTTGATGAATCACATAAGGTATAACTTGTCCTTGTTCATCATATAAAACAAAATCTTTTGATTTTAAAATCATACTCACAAATATACTGTCGTCTCTTTTATATGGTAAAGGATTATATAAAATCAATGCTTCTTCATCTTCTTTTAACGAAGAAAAATCAACATGATCTCTTAAATATCTCAAATTCATCCACAAAAGTTCATTTAATCCATGTCTTAAATTCAATAAACGATTTTCAACAGTTTGATTAATTGTATCTGGTGATGACGAATAAGCGGAATCATGGAATTGATTTTTGAAAATAATTTTCCAAAAATATGTCATTAATTCCTGATAATTTTGACCACCTAAATAAGATGTACAAACACTCCAAGGTTCAATCACTGTTGCCAGCATATTTTCATAGTATTTCATAGCATTTTTAATATCTATTCTTGTTGAAGAAATACCAGCATGAATACGCCCTAAAGCAGCAGATCTTGCTTCTCCTTGATAAACTTGAACATTTCTTTGATTTTTATTTAAAGATGCTTTGACTTCCTGCATATATTTTTCTGGATTTGACATTTCAATATCATATCCATCTTCATGAAGTTGCTGACGAATCGATTCAATGGCTTGAGGTATATGGTTTTTAGGAACAGCATAATCACTTCCTCCCATAAATAGAATCTGCTCATCTTGAAATCTATCTTTTGTTTTATCAATAGTCTCACAGATATCTTCATATGCTTTCTTGGCATCTAAAGGTAAATAACGATAATAACCATATCCTAGTGGAAAATGTACAGTTAAAAGTGTATCTCCATTAGGTGCCTGCCACTTAAAAATGCTATCATTAATATTTTCGTAATCAAATCCACGCCATGCAAAAATACCATCAAACCCAAATTTATGAAATAATTGAGGTGTTTTTTCAATTTGTCCAAAAGCATCTGGAATCCATCCGACATTCATACAATGTCCCATACTTTCAGCAATACGACTACCTATCAAAAGATTTCTTATCAATGATTCTCCACTAGCCAAAAACATATCTGGCTGTGTATACCATGGGCCAATAAACAAGCGTCCCTGAGACACATACTTTTGAATATAAGGTTTTCTATCAGGACGCAGCTCTAGAAAATCTTCTAAAGCTGCTGTCTGTCCATCAAAAGTAAAATATTTATAATCTGGATTATTTTCCATAATAGATATAAGCTGTTCAAACAAATAAGTTAATTTGATTCTTGAAGCATCTGATGATCTTAACCATTCTCTATCCCAATGAGTATGAGAAATAAAATGTACTTTTTTCAATCAAATCCCCTACCCTTTTTGATTTTGTTTGATAACCATCTTTGCAAATGGTGCATATAATACCATATCAATAACAAATAAAATCATCATTAAAATAACTGGACTTAATGTAAAGGCACCAAGTACCCATGCATTAAAGAAGATAGGCTCTTGCCCTGAATTCAAAACAACCATTGGATTAACAAAATGCATACTAACTGCAAAGTAAGCAATAACTGCATTCACAACTGGTATAAATACAAATGGTATAAACATCATTGGATTTAAGACAATTGGTAATCCAAAAATAATTGGTTCATTAATATTAAAAATACCAGGAACTAATGACATTTTTGCAATTTCTTTTTCTGCTGATTTTTTAGGTGCTAAAATCAATAGGACAACAATTAATGCTAGTGTTGATCCTGATCCACCTAACATTGCATAAATATTCGTAATTGTATTTGGAGCCACTTGTGTGATTGAATCAAAACTTTGTGTTTTCGCAAAAGTATCAATTTGTTGCATGAATAGTGGTAACCAGATAGATGAAACAACTCCCCAAATAATTGAAAAACCATGTAATCCAAAGAACCATAATAATTGCATCAATAAGATAACAATAATAATTGCAGGTAGTCCTGTTCCCACATTAGATAATGGTGTCACAATAAATTGTGCAATAACTGCCTGTAATGATGTAAAACCACATAATACAACAATTTCTTTAACAATTGAGAAAATAATTAAAATAATTGAAATTGGAATTAAAGCTAAGAATGAATTTAATACTCCTGTTGGTACTGAATCAGGTAATTTAATTGTAAATTTAGATTGAACAAGTTTTGAATAAAGCCATGCTGTTGATAAACCAATTAATAAACCTGTAAACATTCCTTCATAGTTAAAGTAATTTAAAGCGAATCCTGATAAAGTTTCACTTTCTCCCATAACTTCCCAAGGGATTGTCGCAAAATAAGAAACTAATGCTAATAAAGAAGTCATTAACGGAACAACTTTATTATTCTTTTCTCTTAATCTTTGAGCATAGAAATATGCTGAAGATAAAACAACAACAATTCCCATTAACCCCATTGCAACCGTTCCGACATTTCCTAAGACATTAATAAGACTCCCTAAGAATCCATCTAAGGAAACTCCCGCCTGTGTTAACCAATATTCTAATTGTGATTTGATTAAGCCACAGATTGAACCCACTACTGTAAAGGGAATTCCTAAAATAAATGCATCTTTAATAGATTGTAACAAATGATTGCTGGCAACCATTTGTGAAAATGGCGTTAAATATTTTTCTAACACATTCATAAATTTATTCATATTTTTCCTCCTCCTATTGACTTTTTCATTATAAATAACAAGAAAAGTCTTTACCATTACAGAAAGAGTAAAAATTTTACTCTTTCATCAAAAAAAGAACTCATATCAACATTTCTTATATGAGTTCTTTCAAATACCAACATGAATCAGCTATTGATTTCCATTTCTATCAATGTATTATTTTTTCTTTATAAACATTTGCATACCATGTCCTGATAAATCATTAGGAATCTTCACAAAGCCTAAGCTTTCATAAAACTCTTCTTTTCCTTTTGCAGCAATTAACTGAATTGAGCAACGTTCATCACTTTGTAAATGACGATAAACATATTCTATCATCTGTTGAATGATTCTTGTTCCAATACCTTGTTTTTGATAAGACGGAATCACAGCCACATCACAAATCAGATAGTAAATACCATCACCTATCAATCTTCCCATCGCAATAGGTTGTTCACACTCTTTAACAACAATACTATAAACTGTCATATTTAAAGCCTGTTGTAGTTGCTGATCTGTAAACATTTTCCAGTGCACACTTTCTCTTATCGTTTTGATATCTTCAATATTTAATGTATTCTCTTCATATATGATCATTGTTCATATCTCCTTTTTACTTATTTTCAATAAAATCTTATAAGAACACCTTCAAAACCATAGCCATGATAACTAAAATAATGAGATAAATACAATTTTTCTGAGTAAACTCAGTAAAATAAGATGTTTTATATTCAGGATAAATACGTGCAATATATTTATATGATATTAATGAAGCCATAGAAGCAATCAAAGTTCCTAAACCACCAATATTTACACCAATCAATAAATCATAAACATTTTCTGTAAAGCCTGATAATAAGATGGCTGTTGGTACATTGGAAAATGCTTGTGAACAAATCACACTGACGATTATTTCATAACCGTTCACAATCTGATTTAAAAATTGGGCTATCATTTCTATATTCTTTAAGTTGCCTATAAAAATGAAGAAACCAACAAATGTTAATAATAATAAGTAATCTACTTTTAATATTGTCTTTTTGTCTATAAAAGCACATACAATACATATAATCGGCAACAAATAAAAAATATTTAAAAAATGTAAAACACTCAATAAACATAAAACAAATAAAAATAAATATATCCATAAATAAGTTATATTGGTATCTTCTTTTTGATAAATCTTGGGTGCCTCTATGTGTTGATTAGAGTCTTTTATAATATGTATCAGTAACAGTATCAACGATATAACAACAAATGGTAAAATCGTTATGATAAAATCAAGCAAAGACATATCAAAATAAGTATATAAGAAAAGGTTTTGTGGATTTCCAATAGGTGTACACATACTTCCTAAATTGGCTGCTAATGTCTGTAAAACAACAATATGTACCACTCTTTCTTCCATGTTTAATTTTTTTAAAACGACTATTGTTAATGGCACAAAAGTAATAAGTGCAACATCATTAGTAATAAACATACTTAAGAAGAAACATAATCCTACCAATAACATATCTAACTGTCTTGTCGATTTCATTTTCTTCATAAAAAAGATAGCCATCTGTTCGAAGAGTTTAATATTTTGTAAACCATTCACAATGACCATCAAACAAAATAATAATGCCAGTGTTGTATAATCAATATATCCTAAATAAGATAAAGATGGTTTAACAAAAAAGCATGATAGAATAGCCAAAATCCATGCAATCATTAATACTGTATCTTTTTTGATGATTCCCCATATTTTCTTCATCAATCTCACCTCATGAAATCCTATTTTAACATAAATGTTACAAGTATCAATCTCTTTTCATACAAAAAGTGCCAATTCAATGGCACTATGATCGATTTTTAGAAACCAGATATTTTTTCATTTCCTTCAACAAAGTTCTCGCACCTTGTTTTGTATCATAATCTTTTAAAATATCTTCAACCATGCTGTTGGTTAAAGGAACAGGTGTTTGGTTAAATAAGATTTGTTGGAGATGTTGTTTTTGTAATGTCTGATATTCTATGATTTCATCTATGCGATTTAAAAACTCTTTAGAAAAATAATCTTCAAGATATTGATGCGATGATAGTTTCTTTTTGAATCCAACAACGGATTGATTTTGTCTTGTCACATTTGAAGTCATCATGATAATTGTATCTTTAAAAGAAATGATATGATGGTGATTATCTTTAAGTATGCCTTCATCAAAAACTTGTAAAAATAAATGCATAACTTGAGGATGCGATTTTTCAATCTCATCTAATAATAAAACACTATCTGGATATAATATCATGTCATGAAATAAAGAAGATTGCTGGTCATAGCCTACATATCCCGGTGATGAACCAATGAGTTTATTTACGCTTGTCATATCGCTATATTCTGACATATCCAGCTTAATAAAATGCTTATGCATAATTTTTGCTAACAGTTTTGCCGTTTCTGTTTTTCCCACACCACTTGGTCCTGTCAATAAATAAACACCTCTAGGTTTATGAGCATGTGGATATTGGGATAATGATTCAAGCGATTCCACAAGCTGATGAATAGCTGCCTTTTGACCTATAATGTGCTGATTGAATTCGTTTTCCAGTTCATCATACGATGGCTGTTTCAAACTTGTCCCTGAAATCTCTTCAATGACTTTTTCTATATGTTCTTTTTGTAATATTTCACTATGCTGAAAGGTGGCTTTCACACAGGCCAGATCTAAAACATCTATTGCTTTATCTGGGAAAACACGTGTGAGAAGATATTGCTCACAATAATTAATAATATCTTCAATACGTTCATCTGGTATTTGAATATGATGATAGTTCTCGTACTGTTTTTTTAAACCTAATAAAATATCTTTCGTTTCATCTTTTGTATTTTCATTAAGTTTAATAATGGAAAAGCGTCTATTCATAGCCTGATCTTTTTCAAAATATTTATAATATTCCTCAATCGTTGTTGCTCCAATAAGAGTGAGATCTTTTCTTGCTAAAAATGGTTTTAAGATATTAGAAGCATCAATGGCTCCTTCTGCTCCTCCAGCACCAATTAAATTATGAATCTCATCAATAAATAATATAGCATCCTTAGCCTGAATAACCTGATCTATAATCTTTTTAAACTTCTCTTCAAATTCACCACGATATTTTGTTCCTGCCACAATACCTGATAAGCTCAATTCATAAATCACTTTATTTTGTAAAAGCTGAGGCACTTCCTTATGATTAATTTTGTATGCCAGCTTTTCTACCAAAGCTGTTTTTCCTACACCAGCCTTTCCTATTAATAAAACATTATTTTTCTCTTTTTTACAAAGGGTTAGAAATAATTGTTCTAACTCTTGTTCTCTTCCAATCATCAAACGATTTTCTTTTTGCACAAGCTTATTAAAATTCACTAATTCATGAATTTTATCTAATTCATTGAGTAAAGATTTTTCTTCATCTAAAGTCTTTTTGATTTCATCAAAAGAAACATGATATTTATTTAATAATTCTACAGCTACACTCTCCTGTTGTGATAACAAAGCCATACATAATGTATTTAATGTCACTTTGGCTTCCTTTTTTTGATGTGCCAATGTCATCGCATCATTTAAAATTTTTTTGACAACATCACTATATTCCATATAAAAAGGTTGAATATCCTTCTCACCAAACAACCTTACAATATCTTTATATATGACTTCATCATCAACCTGATATGTTTTCAACATCTTTGTTAAAGGGATATCCTTCATTTTTAACAATGATAATAAAAGATGTTCACTTCCTACATTGCTATGACCTAAATCAAACGCTATACTTTCAGCTATGACAATCGCTTTTTGCGCTTGCTCATGAAATTGTGTAAGCATATGACACCTCTTTTCCTTTCTATCATATGAACTCTATTTGAAATTATTAACGTTTTCTTTATATTTAATCAAATTATTGATTTGCATTATTTACCAATATACTCAATCTTTATCTTCATCAAAAAAAGAATTACAACAATTCATTTGTCATAATTCTTTATCAACACTATTCACTTTTGACATTTTCTCTTAGCTGTCCATAAACAACATATCGGTTTTCAGTCCCACTATAACAAGTACTTAACATAATCATATTCGTCTGTTCTTCACTTACATTCTGATAAACAGAAGCTTGACTTTTGACCTGATTCATATAAGAAGAATAATCTATACCTTTTTGATATAAATCACTTGTTGCTTCAATAATTGTTGAAGCGACAGCCTGATAAACATTAATACTTCCATCAGGTAAATAGATATAAATATTTTGATGTTCATCAAAATATTCTTTTTCTACAAAATATCTTAAATCATGAAAACGTGAGCCATTCTTCATATTATGTCCATATATGATAGTATTATCATCACTAAAATCTCTTGAATTTATTTCATCAATAAATAAATTACCCGCTGTATTAGATTTCATATATAAGTCCGTACGCAAATAAGTATCATTATTCTCGCCTTTTAATATAGGCTCATCTATTTGAGTCCCCGGAATATATAACCATCCAATCACATCAGAATTAATGTTTTGAAGTTCTGTAAAGTTAATCACACGATGAAGAGGATCTTCAACCTCTTCTTCAGGTTCTTCAACATATTTTGTAATAAGTTCTTCACTTTCTTTTTCAATTGTATAATAATTATAAAAGATTTTTCCTAATTGAAAAGCTGAAAACAGAAAAACACAGACACATACAAAAAGTAATAATCTTCTAATATTCTTTTTCATTAAACATTAAACTTGAAGAACATAATATCACCATCATGCCCTACATATTGTTTTCCTTCCTGACGAATTTTTCCAGCCTCTCTTAAAGCATGTTCACTCCCATATTCCATTAAATCATCAAAACTATATGTTTCTGCTTTGATAAATCCTTTTTGGAAATCTGTATGAATAATACCAGCCATTTCTGGTGCTAACATTCCCTTTTTAAAAGTCCATGCTCTGACTTCATCAGCACCAACAGTAAAGAAAGTATTTAAACCAAGCAAAGCATAAGCTTCTTTAATTAACTTATCCAAACCACTTTCATCAATACCTAAATCATCTAAGAACATTTGTTTTTCCTCTTTATCAAGTCCAACAAGTTCACTTTCAATTTTGGCGCAGATTGGTACAACATCACAATTTTCTTTTTGAGCATATTCCTTAAGTTCTACATAATAAGGATTACTATCTGGATTTTCTAAATCTTCTTCTCCAAGATTAGCCACATAGATGAGTGGCTTCATTGTTAATAATGTATACTGTTTGACAATATCCATCTCTTCCTTAGAGAAAGTCATCACTCTTGCAGGTTTTCCTGCTTCCAAAGTTTCCTTTAATGGCGTTAAAACATCCATTTCAGCTTTTGCTTCTTTATCTCCAGATTTAGCTTTCTTTTCAATTTTTCCAATACGTTTTTCCACAGTCTCTAAATCTGCAAAAATCAATTCTAAATTGATTGTTTCAACATCACGAACTGGATTCACATCTCCATCAACATGAGTAATGTCCTTATCTCTAAAACAACGAACAACTTCACAAATTGCATCTGTTTCACGAATATTAGCTAAAAATTTATTTCCTAAACCTTCACCACGGCTTGCCCCTTTAACAAGTCCTGCAATATCTGTAAATTCAAATGTCGTTGGAATTGTCTTTTTAGGATTAAAAATCTTTGTTAGTTCATCTAATCGATAATCAGGTACTTCTACAACTCCCACATTAGGATCAATAGTCGCAAATGGATAATTGGCAGCTTCGACCTGTGCGTTTGTTATTGCATTAAATAATGTTGACTTACCTACATTAGGAAGTCCTACAATCCCGGCTGTTAATGCCATTTTTTCATCACTCCTTAACTCCATTCCATTTTAACCAAAAATAATCAAAAAGGCAATCTTAATATATAAAATACACATCTTTTCCAAAACATAGTGATACTCTATGGATAAGGAGGAAGATATGATGATTATCACAACAACACCTTCTATTGAAGGTAAAGAAATTATTGAATATAAAGGAATTGTCTTTGGTGAAGTCATTTCAGGTGTCAACTTTTTAAAAGACTTTACAGCTGGTTTATCTAACTTTTTTGGTGGAAGATCTTCAACATATGAAAATGAACTTTTACAAGCGAGAGAAGATGCCCTTCGTGAACTAGAAGAACGTGCTATCCAAAAAGGGGCCAACGCAGTTGTGGGAATTGATGTGGATTATGAAGTTTTAGGAGCAGATAATGGCATGTTGATGGTGACTGTCTCTGGAACAGCAGTTGTCGTTAAATAAAAAAAGTGGTTAACCCACTTTGTTATCAGTATTGAAATTTATTATGTGGAGAGAAACTCTGATAACCGATTCTAATATAATCTTATTTTGCTAAATCCACAAGTCAAATTATCTAAAATTTACTTTAAAAATATGTAAAGCAGGGATTTCTCCCTGCTCTTATTCAATGGCGATAGATTTGTTATTTTCAATAACTTTCATATCTTGTTTTGGAATTGAGATTCTCAAGACTCCATCTTCAAATTT
>CALUZM010000028.1 GCA_944325245.1 uncultured Massilimicrobiota sp.
GTGTATATTTTTCCTGAAAATCAAAGAATCCGGAAGACAGTTCAATTTCATCAACACGTCCCGTTTTTAAAACATCATTCCCCATAACGGCACATCCTACTTCAAATCCCTTCACTTCCTCCTCTATCAAAACACAATCATCATATTGAAACGCTTCAAATACTGCCTGATCAAGATGATCAAAACTTTCTAAACGACACATACCTAATGATGATCCAGATTTCACGGGTTTGATATAAACAGGTAATGATAACTTCATGATATCTGATTTCTTATTTTGATAATCCTGTTGATGCTGTAAATAAACACAGCTAGAAACTTCAATCCCATGCGCTTTCACCAATTCATGAGCACGATATTTATCCATACACAAAGCTGACGATAGAACATCGCATCCAATCAGCGAAATACCAGAAATTTGAATGAGTCCCTGTACACTTCCATCTTCCCCATTTTTACCATGTAAAATAGGAAAAATCGCATCCAGTTTCACTTCTTCAATCTTTTGGTTGTGCATTTCCAATAAACATTTTCGCTGAGGATCTAATGATATGGTGACAGGATTTAAATATTCTTGATCCCACTTATCATCTTTAATCAAAGAGATATCACCATCAAAATGTTTCCATTCTCCTCTTTGATTAATTCCAATCATATAAACTTCAAACTTATGATTATCAAGATGAGATAAAACAGAATAAGCAGACTCTAATGACACACTATATTCTGTAGATTTCCCACCAAAAAGAATTGCGACTTTCTTCATCTTATTTCCCTCCATTAAAAAAAAGCATTTCTATTTTGACAACTTCAGTTTATCAAAATAACAAATGCTCTTTTTTAATACTTCAATATAATCTTCTTATTATTTTATTAATAAATTCTTACGATTTTCTTACAATAAGGGAATCAAGACTTTAAAGATAATTTTTTCATCATAGCTTTCAACCTGAATTTGACCATGGTGCTGTTCAATAATTGCTTTAGAAATAGAAAGTCCTAGCCCTGCACCACCTGTGTTAGAAGCACGTGAACTATCCAATCGATAAAATTGTTCAAATATATGATCAAGCTTTGCTTGAGGAATTGTATTTCCCTGATTTTCAAAAATAAACACATAACCTTTTTCACTTTGTGAAAGATGAATATGAATGACAGTATTTTCAAAACTATAATTCACTGCATTTTTTAAAAGATTATCAAAGACTCTTTGCATTTTTTGAACGTCACATTTCATTTCTAAATAACGAGGGGCATCCAGTTCACATTGTAAGTTTTTCTCCTTGAACATAGGTTTAAATTCATATATCAATTGTTCTAGTAATCTGACAATATCAATACGCGAAAGCTCTAAAGCCTGCTGTGTCAGATTAAAACGTGTGATTTCAAAAAATTCATTAATTAAATCTTCTAATCTTTCTGCCTTATTCAAAGCAATCTCAACATAATGATCATGTGATTGTTGAGGAATATCTTTTTCATCTTTTAAAATCGTTAAATAACCAATCATAGATGTTAAAGGTGTTTTTAAATCATGCGCTAAATAAACAATTAGATCGTTTTTCTTCTGTTCAGCCATTTTAGCAGCCTGTTCATTAAGTTCAATATCCGCCTTTGTCTGATTTAACAAATCATTCACATCTCTTAATTCATCATGCTCCAAATGGATCATATGTAATTGACGATTATTGATATCTCGAACTCCTTTAACCACATCTTCTAAATAAGCATAAGGTTTCCTTAATTCAAAAAAGACAATGACCAGATAACCAATGATTAATAAGATGGGTAAGATAACAACAAGTCCGTCCTGAATAAACAACAGAAAATGATACAAAGGATCCAATGCATACCATGTGATTTGTGAAGCGATATTCCATCCAATCAAAATAATCACAAACAAAACACATGTATAAATGAGGGCTAATCCAATTATTCGTACCATTGCTTTTTTTAATAATATGTTTTTACTTTTCAATTTGATACCCCACTCCCCAAACCGTTTTTATAAATTTTGGTTTTTTTGTTGGTTCCCTGAGTTTTTCTCTTAATCTGGCAATATGTGCCATGACTGTATTATTGTTATCAATATATTTTTCTTTCCAGACTGCTTCAAACAATTCTTCACTCGATACAACTTTTCCCTGCTTTGAACATAGATACCACAAAATATCAAATTCAATAGGCGTCAAATCCAATAATTCATTATATAGATAACATTTATGTGTTTCTTTATTAATCACCAGTCCTCTAATATCATATTCTAAAACATCCTGAGACTGCATTGTTGCGTTATATCTTTTATAACGTCTCAATTGTGTTTTCACTCTCGCCACAACTTCTAAAGGATTAAAGGGTTTTGTGATATAATCATCTGCTCCTAATGTTAATCCCATAATTTTATCCATGTCTTCAACTTTAGCCGTTAACATAATAATTGGGAAAAAGTAATGTTCTCTAATTTTCTGACAGATTTGAAAGCCATCAATATCTGGTAACATAATATCCAAAACAGCAATATCAATATTTTCTTTTTCAATACATCTGATAGCATCATGTCCATTATAAAATTTATAAACTTCAAAGCCTTCATTACACAAATAGAACTCTAAAAGATCTGCAATTTCTTTTTCATCATCAACAACTAACACTTTATCACTCATTATCCATCACCTATCTTTCATCTTCTTCACTGTCCCATTGAAAATGCTGCTTTCCAGCACCTATTTCAAAATGATATTTGACAATACCTATATCTATTTTTGTATAAAGACCCATTCCTCTCTTTATTTTGACTTTTCCTTGTTCAAAAATAAACTTAAATTTCTGTTGATTCATAGCTGTTGGTGCCAACAATGCAAAGCGAACACCTTCATCAAACCATTGAGGAACTGATCCTGTTGTTTCAATGACATCTTTCATATCTTTACTGCGTCTAGTCGCCCCTTGATTTTTACCATAGCCAATTGCAATCACAGCTACTATTTTCTCATCAGAATCAAGATGAAGCACTTCTGGAACTTTTTTATAAGTTAGAGCGACCCAACACGTATTTAAACCAAGCTGTTGTGCTAATAAAACAAGCTGTTCTCCATAATATCCGCATTTTTCCTGTAAATCAGGTATATTCTTTTTACCAATAAGAGCAATATAATTTTTTACACCTTGAAATTGACCATAATGAGCCAAACGACTTTGAAAAGCACGTGGTTCATTGACAATCAATTGTATATTGAGGTGGCTTTTCTGATTACATTTCTCAATTTGTTCTTCCAATACCTTTTTGATTTTATCATCTATAGGTCGATCTAAATATTGACGAACACTATGTCGTTTTTCTACTGCTTCTTTGATATCCATCATAACTCTCCTTTTTCCCATTCATAAATACTGACTCTATTCTAACACAAAGCCATATAAAACACTTCAAAAATATATCAAACATAATTTTTCATAATAAGAGAGAAAATCTTAACTTCTATGAAACAAAGTTTCATGGTATACTATGATTGGTGATAAAAATGAGTATAATGACACAATTAGAATTTGAACTGGAATTCTCTCAATCAGAAAAACAAATTGCAAAATACATTTTAAATCATGGAGAACAAGTCTTAGGCATGTCAGTCAAAGAACTAGCAAAAGAAACATATACTTCTCCTGCCACTATTGTCAGACTCTGTAAAAAAATAGGATTAGAAGGCTATAATGATTTTAAAATCAAATATTCTGCTGAACTGCAATATGATTTACATCATACTGATCGCATTGATGTCAATTTTCCATTTTCTAAAGATGACAGTTATCCTATGATTTGTCATAAGTTATCTTCTCTTTATCAGGAAGTCATTGCTGATACGATTAAATTGATTGATTTTACTGAATTAAATAAGATTGTTGATTTATTATATCCCCATCAGCATATTGATATATATGGATCAGGTAACTCATTATTAGCAGCGATGAGCTTTCAACATAAGATGATGCGTATTTCTAGAGATGTCAATTTAAGAATTTTACATGGTGAACAGGTCTTTATGTCATATAATTCGGATGCTTCACGTATTGCAATCATTATTTCTTATTCAGGTGAAACCAATGAAAATATCCAAATTGCCCAAACTTTAAAAGAAAATAATACACCCATCATTGTTTTAACATCAGTTGGTGATAATCGTTTATCTCATTATGCTGACTATATATTAAATATTGGTTCTAGGGAGAAGATTTTTACAAAAATAGCTCCTTTTGCTTCTCAAATTTCTATTGAATATCTACTTAATGTCATTTTCTCTTGTATTTTTCAAAAGGATTATGAGCAAAACATTCAAAATAAAATTAGTTATGATAAAAAGAATGATTTTCGTCATCCATTATCCAGTCCCGTCAGTGATGAAATAAAGTAATTTCATAATATGAAAAAAAGCATGTTTCAATGCTTTTTTTGTTATGATTGAGAAGACAAAAATTTTGGAGGGCGCATCAATGAAATCATTACAAATGAAATACAATGGGTTACAAATTCTTTTCTGGCTATCATATCTGGCTATTTATGGATATGTAGCAATATTTTTACAATATCGTGGTTTATCTAATACAGATATTGGGATTGTGACTGGAGGTGGAGCCATTTTATCTATCTTTTTATCTCCATTTATCTCATCACTTTTATCACGCATTAAAGGTTTATCTATCAGTAGACTTATTTTCACCCTATACCTTGTGATGATTCTCATTTTCACTGTCTTAACAATCATCACCTCTCCCATTTTTCTGATTATGATTTTATACGTTTTCCTATTAAGTCTGATTGCTGCTATGGTTCCTCTATTTTCTACAATATGTATGAACTACTTAAAAGATGGACAATATATCAATTTTGGCTTAGCTAGAGGACTTGGTTCAATTTCATATGCGACAGGAGCTATCATTGTTGGTCAGCTAATTGAGTTTTTTAATCCAACAGTCATTGCTTTTGTTTATGCATTTGCTAGTATCATTTTGTTGATTCTTCTTTATACAATGCCACCCTACCATATTCAAGAAGAAACAGCCACTAAAGAACAAAATAATATTTTTTCTGTCATTAAAAAATATCGTATTTATTTTCTTATTCTTGTAGCCTTTACTTTTATGTATGCTGCTTCAACATCCTTATCAACTTATTTAATTAATATTGTGAAAAATCTTGGTGGAAACACTTCATTATATGGAATTGCCGTCTTCTGTATGGCAGCTAGTGAAATGCCTATTATGTCCATTACATATCGCTTATTAAAAAAGTATCGTTCTGAAACACTCCTTTTGGCCAGCGCATTCTTTTATGTCTTACGTAATCTGACAATCTGTTTAGCTCCTCATTTAATAATTTTATTAATTGGCATGATGTTTCAGGGATTATCGTTTGGACTCTTTACAGCAACGATTACTTATTATGTTAACGATCATCTTGATGAAAGTGATCAAATGATGGGACAGACAATGATTGCGATGATGTCAACAGGATTAGGATCATCAATAGGAAATATTTTTGGTGGGATATTACAAGATAGTTTAGGTTTAAATAGTATGCTCATCTTTGTATGTGGACTGACTCTTATTGGATGTTTCATTATGTTCATCACATTAAAAAACAAAGTTGGTTTAGGTCAACGTCCTTTGATAAAATCTACAAAAAGCAACTCATGATGAGTTGTTTTTTCATTTCATAAAAAAGTGATGGGAAGTTCCCATCACTGACCAGATTAGATTAATAATTTTCAGTCATTCTTTCGAAATATGCTTTTGGATAACCACATGTTGGACATCTTTCAGGAGCTTCTTCACCTTCATAGATGAAACCACATTGTCTACATTTCCATCCTTTTGGAGCATCTCCCTTGAAAGTTTTTCCTTCTTTATAATTTTTTAATAATCTTAAATAGCGTGCTTCATGTGATCTTTCAACTTTTCCAACATTTTCAAATTTAATAGCCAATTCTTCGAATCCTTCTTCTCTTGCTTCTTTGGCCATACGTTTGTACATATCAGTCCATTCTTCATTTTCTCCAGCAGCAGCATCTTCTAAATTTTGATCTGTTGAACCAATACCATGGAATTCAGCAAACCACATTTTAGCATGTTGTTTTTCTTGATTTGCAGTTTCTTCAAAAATAGCAGCAATTTGTTCTAAGCCTTCTTTTCTAGCCATTTCAGCAAAATAAGTATATTTATTTCTTGCTTGAGACTCACCTGCAAAAGCTTCCATTAAATTCTTTTCAGTTTTTGTTCCAGCATATTTAGATTTATTTTCTTCTTCAACTTTTTCAAATTGACTTGCTGGAGCTTTACATATTGGACATTGTTCAGGAGCTGTATCTCCTTCATAGACATATCCACAAATTCTACAAACCCATTTTGTCATCTTCTTTTTCCTCCTTATTCATCTACTATCATTATACACTGAAAAAATAAGAAAGCAAGAACTTTTTAATAATAGTAATCATTATCATTAATTTTATACATTGCTTTTCAACAGATAAGCATGTATAATGTGAGATGGAAAAAGAATATTGTAAGTAGTGACTCTATGAAGCACTAACTTTTCTTTTTTAATCAGATAAAAAAACGTCGTATTCTATATAAGAAATGACAGTGGAGGTACAAATGAATAAACAAAAAACAAAGAATCTTGCATTCATGTCGCTTTTTATTGCCATTGAAATTTTAATGGTTATGGTTCCCTTTTTAGGGTTTATCCCTATCGGTCCATTACGTGCTACAACCTTGCATATTCCTGTGATCATTGCAGGAATTGTATTAGGAAAAAATAAGGGTGCTCAAGTTGGTCTCGTTTTTGGCTTATCAAGCCTCATTATCAACACAATCCAACCAACGATCACATCGTTTGTTTTCTCACCATTTATAAGTGGTTCTTTATGGAGTTTAGTGATTGCTATCATTCCTAGAGTTTGTATTGGATATGTTGCTGGAATGATTTATGAAAAATGGAAAAAACATCCTATATTAGCAATGAGTCTAGGTTCTTTTTTAGGTGCAATGACAAATACAATTCTTGTCTTGGGTGGTATTTATCTTTTTTTTGGAAATCAATATGCTTCAGCTTTAGGCATGACTTTTTCAAAATTAATGCCCTATCTTCTCACAATCATTGCAACAACTGGTTTGTTAGAAGCTATCGTTGGAACAATCATTTCTGTTATTGTTTCACGCATTTTAATTCAAATAAAGAAATAAGGTGAAAATATGTCAAAAAAAATAATTATTGGTATTACAGGAAGTATTGCAGCTTTTAAAAGTATACAGCTCATTAGTGATTTAGTGAAACAGGGATATCAGATAGAAGTGATGATGAGTGAAAGTGCAACACGCTTTGTCACTCCTGTTTGTATCCAGTCACTAATAAAACGTAAAGTCTATGTGGATACATTTGATGATGAAAATCCAGCTATTATTACTCATGTAGACATTGTCAAAGATGCTGACTTATTTATGGTTGTTCCAGCCAGTGCTCATACGATTGCAAAACTGGCATATGGTATGGCTGATAACATGTTAACAAGTGCTTTTTTAGCCGCTACATGTCCAAAACTCATTGCACCTGCTATGAATGTACATATGTATGAAAATCCAATCACACAAAAAAATATCCAAACATTAAAAGAAACAGGTGTTGTTTTTGTTGAACCTATTTCAGGATTATTAGCTTGTGGTGATACTGGAAACGGAAAACTGGCAGACGAAGAAACTCTTTTAGAAATGATTGATTATATGTTAGCTCCTAAAACATTAATAGGCAAAAAAATTCTCATTAGTGCCGGTCCAACACAGGAAAGTATTGATCCCGTACGATATATCACCAATCATTCAAGTGGAAAAATGGGTTATGCACTGGCGAAAGCCGCTTTCCAATCTGGAGCTCAAGTCACGTTAGTCAGTGGCCCTACGCACCTTAAAAAACCACATGGAGTTAATATTATTGATGTCATCAATGCCAATGATATGTATCATCAAATCATTCAACGTGTTCATGATTACCATTATATTATTATGTCTGCCGCCGTTGGAGACTATGCTGTACAAAATATTGCTGAAGAAAAAATCAAGAAAAAAGAAGACACATTATTATTAGAATTTCATAAAAACAAAGATATATTATTAGAAATCGGAAAAAGACGTTCTTCTGCTCAAGTCATTTGTGGTTTTGCAATGGAAACAAGTAACCTGATTGAAAATGCTCAAACAAAACTGAAAAAGAAAAATTGTGATATGATTGTTGCAAATCATTTAAAAGTTGAAGGTGCTGGTTTTCAAGGAGATACAAATGTAGTTAGTATTCTCACTACCGATGCTGTTCAAAATTATGATATCATGTCTAAACAAGATTTAGCCCATGTAATTTTAAATCAAATGAAAGAGTTGGAGGAAAGAAAATGTTAGCCGTTATTGATATTGGAAATACAAATATTACTATTGGTATCTATCATCATAATAATTTAATTGGAACCTACCGTTTAACAACCAAATTTCAAAGGACTTCTGATGAATATGGATTTATGTTATTATCTTTCTTAAACGCGTCATCTATATCTACTGATGATATTGAAGATATTATCATCAGTAGTGTTGTTCCAAAGATTAATTATTCTTTTACTAATAGTATAAAAAAATTCTTACATAAAAATCCTATTTTTATTGGCCCAGGTGTTAAAACTGGCATTGATATTCGTATTGACAACCCTTCAACATTAGGCGCTGATCGTTTAGTAGATGCAGCAGGTGCTTACTATACATATGGTGGTCCTTGTCTTGTTATTGATTTTGGAACTGCTACTACTTATGATGTTGTCAGTCATAAAGGAGAATTTTTAGGTGGTGCAACTGCTCCAGGTATTGGTATTTGTGCTACAGCCTTATCTTCTCAAGCGGCTAAACTTCCCGAAATTGAAATTCAAAAGCCAGAACGTGTCATTGCTAAAAATACAATTAAAAGTATGCAGGCTGGTGTCTTTTTTGGATATATTGGGCAAACTGAATATTTAATTAAACAAATCAAAAAAGAATATCAGCATGATATGAAAGTCATTTCAACTGGTGGTTTAGGACGAATGATTGCTCAAGAAACTGATCTGATTGATATTTATGATGCTGATTTAACATTTAAAGGTCTTAAAATCATTTATGATAAAACAAAAAAGAATTTATACGAAAAACAAGGTTCATAGTTTATAACGAACCTTGTTTTTCTATATATAAACATTTAACGAATTGTGCCATAACATATTGTTTATCAAATAATGTCATGAGTTTTTCTATTCCTATCTGATCATGTTCAGGATAAATCAAAAAGTGTAAAATCACTCCAACAATTCCTTTATTATTCATATGTTCAAGAATCTGTAAATTTCCTTGCAACTGAATCGAAAAATCTTTTCGTAGATATTTATCAAAATCCTGTAAAATATCATCAACAAGAATATCAAATTGATACACATAACTTTCATCACGTTCTAAAAGATGGCAGATCCAATCAAGTACAATATACAAGTAATCTTCTTTTTGCAAAGTTTCCTGAAAATGATCTTCAAAAAATTGCTGATAAAGATGATCATGACTACTTCTTTTTAAATATTGGCGAATATATCTTTCTGTAAATAAAACATCTTGATATATTTTATCAAATAATGGGGTTTGAAAGGGTAAAAAAGTATATCTATTCCCTACGTATTTGTTCATAGTTTTTTGTCCTTGCTGATATCCGATACGTAATAAGCGTTGTATAGAATCTTTTGAGAAATCCATAAATCCACTGAGTTCAACAGTTGGATAAGTATAACAAATATCTGGGCGATGAAGATAATAAGGATGCTTTACAGGATAATTCATATCTATAACAAGAATTTCCTGAGCGCCCATTGCCAAAGCTAAATCAATCGGAACATTATCATAATAGCCACCATCAATATAAGAATAACCTCCAAAATGATGAACTGGAAACAAAGGAAAACAAGAAGCACTAGCTAATAAATAGTCATAGATAAATTCACGTGGCATTTCTTTTTTCGTTATATACAATGGTTTCAATGAGGGATATTCAACTGTACACAATCCCAAATCTATTGATGATTGAAGTAATTTTTCTTCATCTAATAATTGGCGAATCAAATGCTTTAATGGTGTAATATCAGCACCTTTTTCTTTGATATATTTTTTAAAAAAAGAGATAGCCAAATGAGATTGATCAAGCATATGATCAAAATCGAAACTCAAATCAGGTAATCCTCCTGCAAAAACATCGTTTTCTTCTATATGTTCCCATAAATTCAAAAGAACATCTATATCCTTTTGCGCCAATAAACAGGCATTAAGCGCTCCTATAGATGTTCCTGTGACAATTTGATAATCCCATTGATTTTCATGAATAGCTTTTAAAAATCCTGCTTCATACGCACCTTTTGCTCCACCACCTGCAAGAACGATTGCTTTTTTCATCTAAACATCTCCTCTTTGACTTTCTATTATCATATGTGAAAAGCGTTCTAAATAGACGTCAAATTCTTGAAAATCCATTAAATGATATTCCCAATTTGGAGATCCAATCTGACCAGGAACATTAAAACGACAATGTGTATCTTTTCCCATCATATCCCAAAAAGGAATAATGACTTCTTCAGCTTTTAAATTTAAACAATAATGTAATATTTTTTGATCAAGGTCTTGTTCAGAATATTCTTCCAACATTTTTTCTAATTTCTCAAGCTCCTCACTATCCAAACTTTCTAACCACCCTTTTAAAGTATCATTATCATGTGTTCCACTATAAACAACAACCTTAGAAAAATCAAAATCATATGCATAATGAAATTGAAAAACATACATTCCTTTAAGATGATAATAATCTCTTAACTGATAAACTTCATCACGTAAATCTCCCAAATCTTCAGCCAAAATAGATAAATGATCAATACGCGAATACAAAGTGTCAAATAAATCGTAGGCAGGTCCTTCAACCCATTCACCTATCACCGCTGTTGGTTCACTGGCAGGAATTTTCCAATAAGTGTCAAAAGCTCTAAAATGATCAATCCTTACACAATCATACATCTGTTGAGTTGCTTTCATTCGATCTATCCAAAAATCATAATCATGTTTTTTTAAATATTCCCAATCATATAATGGGTTCCCCCATCTTTGTCCGTACTTACTAAAATAATCTGGTGGAACTCCTGCTACAAATGAAGGTGTTCCATCTTCTTCCAGTAAGAAGCTTTCTTGATTTTGCCATACATCTGCTGAATCCAGTCCGACATATATAGGCATATCTCCAATAATTTCAATATGTCTTTGGTGAGCATAATCTCTTAATTGTTGCCATTGCAAGAAAAAGAAATACTGCAAAAACAGATGATAATCAATATCTTTTGTAAAAGGTAACAATGAAAAATGATGTTCTTGTTGATAATTTTTATATTCTTCTTCCCATTCTATCCAGGAACGTTCATGATGATGACTCTTAAACACTCTAAAAATAGCATATGGATACAGCCATGGATTATTGTCAATAAAACGATGATAATCCTCATCCCCCACAAAACGCGAAAAAGCTAATCGATAATATTTTTCTTTTTGTTTTCTAACTCGATTATAATCCACATATTGATTTTGTTGTGATGTGATTTCGAGTTCATCTTCCTTAAGTAAACCAGCTTGCAAAAAAGCGTCAATATCTAAATAAAGTTCATCTCCTGCATGACTTGATAAAGGTTGATAAGGTGAATTTCCATATCCCAAAGGATTCAATGGTAAAATCTGCCAAATAGTCAGATGGGCCTGAGCAATCTTATCAATAAACTTATATGCGTTCTTTCCAAAATCCCCTACTCCGTATTGACTCGGTAGTGCAGAAATTGGAAACAAAATTCCTGTTTTTTTCATATTCTCACCTAATATCCAATATTTTTTTCAATAATTAACACTTTGATACGATACATTTGACTTTGATAACCTAGTTTGACATAACTGCTGCAAATGCGATCTGGACTCAAACAATTTTGACATTGTCCAGATTGGGCACAAGGTGTTTTTTTATGCAAACGCAAAGCATTGGCTGGAGCACTATATTGGCGTATGTGTTCAATAGCTTCAGCTTCATTATTACAAATCTTATTTAAACCAGCAATAACAATCACTTCACGTGGCCCAAAAATCATCGCAGCAACTCTATTCCCTGTTCCATCAATATTATAGAGGCAACCATCCATTGATATCGCATTGGTACTTGTAATAAAGATATCTGATAACAAACCTTCTCTTAAACGCTCTATCATTTGCTCACGGGTAAGTCCTTCTTCATATCGATCGATAAAATCAACGTCACTCTCTCTAATCAGATCAATGACTCCAAGTTCTGATAAAGTCACACTTCCACCTACTGCCACTTTCTTTTGATGAACCAAAATAGACTTCAAATAATTTTTGAGCTCTTTTTCATCCTTGACAATCATGCATGATATATTATTTTTTTCAAAGGCCTTTATTAACTTTTCTTCTTTTATTTTTAATAATTGTTGATAATGATCATCCATATTTTCACCTTCTTTATAAGAATAATTGTCCTAACTGATATATGACAAATGCAACAATATAAGCCATACCTGTTTGAAATAATACTGTTAAAATAGCCTGTATCCAAGAGCGAAGTTCACGTCTTGTTGCAGCAAATGCAGCAACACAAGGCATATATAAAACTGTAAAGACAAGAAAAGAAAAGGCGCTTAAAGGAGTAAAGATTCCAATTAAAGCTTGATTTAAAGCTGCTGTTGTAGATGATTGTGTCAGCACTGTCAAAGTTGAAACAACTGACTCTTTAGCAGTAATTCCTGTCATCAAAGCAGTAGATGCACGCCAATCATTAAAACCTAAAGGCGCAAAGATTGGTGAAACAAAGGAACCAATAGATGCTAAAATACTTTGTGAGCTATCAGATACAAAATCAAATGTATAATTGAAACTCTGTAAAAACCAAATGACAATTGAAGCCATAAAAATAATTGTAAAAGCTTTATGAATAAAATCTTTAGCTTTGTCTAAAACATTTAAGAAAACATTTTTTAAAGTTGGTATACGATAGGCTGGTAACTCTAAAACAAAAGGAACAGGTTCGCCAATAAAAATTGTATTTTTTAAGATCAATGCAGAAATAATAGCAACGAAAATGCCAATACAATAAATGCTAATCATAACCAGAGCAGCTTTTGTTGGAAAAAATGCAGCAATAATCATACCATAAATAGGTAATTTTGCACTACATGACATGAATGGCGTTAAAATAATCGTCATTTTTCTATCTCTGTCACTTGATAATGTACGTGTTGACATAATCGCAGGAACACTGCACCCAAACCCTATTAACATCGGTACAAAAGAGCGACCAGATAATCCTATTTTTCTTAAAGCCTTATCCATCACGAAAGCCACTCTTGCCATATATCCACTATCTTCCAACATGGATAAGAAGAAAAATAATATCACAATGACAGGCAAGAAAGAAAGGACACTTCCAACTCCTGCTAAAATACCATCACCAATTAAAGAACGTACCCAGAATGAAACATCATGATTCTCCAAGAAACGAATAATCATATCTGAAATAATTCCTATACCACTATCCATTAAATCCTGGAGAGGTGCTCCAATCAATGAAAATGTTAAATAAAAAATCAATAACATAATCAAAATAAAGATTGGAATTCCCAAATATTTATGTGTTAAAAGTCTATCTATTTTTTCAGAACGAATTTGTTCTTTTGTTTCACTTTCAATGAAAACAGTCTGATGACAGACATCTTCAATAAACGAATAACGCATATCTACAAGAGCCGCTTCTCTATCCGTTCCCGCTTCTTCTTCCATCTTTTCTAGAATATGTTCGATAATATGGCGATCCCCTTCGTCAATTTTCAACTGATTAAATATATCTTCATCACTTTCAATAATCTTCGTCACACAATAACGTAGTGGTAGTCCTAAAGATTGAGCACTCTGTTCAACAATATGTGAGATAGAATGAATAGCCTTATGCACAACACCATGACAAATAT
This sequence comes from uncultured Massilimicrobiota sp., assembly GCA_944325245.1. Taxonomy (GTDB): domain Bacteria; phylum Bacillota_I; class Bacilli_A; order Erysipelotrichales; family Coprobacillaceae; genus Allocoprobacillus. Next base: position 14,100 of record CALUZM010000028.1, read on the forward strand.
CAATATGTTGTGATGGTTTGTCTAGATTATTTTCAATAGCTATAATCACATCTTCAATACCTTCATTTTTACTTGCAGAAATAGGAATTACATCCATATGAAGATGTTTTTTTAACCCATCAATATCTATGCTATTTCCACTTGTAATCACTTCATCCATCATATTCAAAACAAGCATCATTGGAATATTTAATTCCAGCAACTGTGTCGTCAAATAAAGATTTCTCTCCATATTTGTGGCATCAACAATATTAATAATTAAAGATGGTTTTTCCTCTAACAAATAACGTATAGAGACAATTTCTTCTGATGTATATGGTGATAAAGAATAAATACCAGGTAAATCTATCAATTCTAATTCATCTTTATGTTTTTTAATATATCCTGTTTTTTGCTCAACAGTAACACCAGGAAAATTACCAACATGCTGTGAAGAACCCGTCAAAGCATTAAATAAAGTTGTTTTTCCACAATTTTGATTTCCAATTAAAGCAATTTTTTTACTCATCTGATACAACCTCCACTTCAATCAAAGAAGCATCCTCTTTTCTTAAAGTTAAAACATAACTTCTTAAATAGACTTCAATTGGATCCCCCATAGGTGCTACTTTTCTAATTTTTACTAATGTATGGGGTGTTAATCCCATTTCTAATAAACGTCTTCTCAAAAGTCCTTTGCCATTGACCGCAACAATACGAACTAATGTCTGTGGACTCATTTGATCTAATGTCATACCCTCACCTCATGCTTCATATTATATCGCATTTTTATTCTAATGAAAACAGTGAAAATAATCTTACTTTCATTCATTGACAGAAAAAAAACATGAGGTAAAATAATTTTGAGGTGATCATATGAAAAAATTATTAATCGTTGTTGATTATCAGAATGATTTTGTATCTGGAAGTCTTGGCTTTCCAAAAGCAAGAGCACTAGAAGAGCACATTGTTGATCTAATCAAAGAATTTCAACAGAATCATGATGATATTATTTATACAATGGATACACATCAAGATAATTATCTTCAAACTTATGAAGGAAAACATTTACCCATTGAACATTGCATTGAAAATACGGATGGATGGCAATTATATGGTCAAGTCCGTCAACTTTTAGAACCTTATCCATGTTATAAAAAAGAAACATTTCCATCTTTAGATTTGGCCAATGATCTTAAAAACAAATCATATGAAAGTGTCACTTTAGTAGGTGTTGTCTCTCATATTTGTGTCCTGTCCAATGCCATCATGGTTAAATCCGCACTACCACAAACACCTATACGCATTGATCTAAAAGGGTGTGGTAGCAGTGATGAAGACACTCACGCCAAAAGCATTGATGTGATGAAATCTTTACAAATTGAAGTTATTGAATAAAAAAAACTTTTTAATGACTTTTTCATCATTAAAAAGTTTTTTCTTTAAAACACCATCAAATCATCATCAAAAAGACTTTGATCATTCAGTTTCTGTTTTTGAATATATTGAACATAATCATGTTCTAGAATATCTTCACCTAAGGCATCAACATTTTCAGGTTTATCCATATTAAATTCATAAACATAAGCCTGGTCTATTTTTTGACCATTCACATCATACACATCAAGAAATATCTGATTGTATTCATTTTCAACATGATTTTGACCATAATAGCTTTCTAGTTCATTAATATTATGTAATGTTTCATCATCAACATCATAGATTTCTCCAAAAATCAGATCCTGACCAGCATTAAGAAATGCTGGATATTTTTTCCCAGTTATCGTAAAAAGACTTCCACGAATATAACCATCACCACAATAAACACCATGATCTCTTAAATAAATATCATGATTATAAATACCTTTTCTCAAGGTACCATATACAAATATTCTTGTCATCAATGTGTTGCTCCACCTGTAACTTTTAAGTCTTCTTGAGTATCAACAATAGCTTCAATAGCTGCACATAAAGCTTCAACAATTGTTGATAAACTCATGCTTGCTGTATCAGCACGTTCAATGACTTGTTGTGGCAAGAATGGAATATGAATAAATCCACTTCTTTTTCCAGGATATTTTGTTTCAATCAAATGTCTTACACCATACAAAACATGATTACATACAAATGTTCCAGCTGTATTAGATACAGAAGCAGGAATATTTTTTTCACGAATTCTCGCAACCATAGCTTTAATTGGTAAATTAGAAAAATAAGCAGCTGGCCCATCTTTAAAAACTGGTTCATCAATGATTTGTTGTCCTGCATTATCAGGAATACGACAATCATCAATATTAATACCGATTCTTTCTACAGTAATTCCTGTACGTCCACCTGCTTGTCCAATAGACAATACAACATCTGGATCATACTTTGCGATAGCTTCATCAATAACTTTTAAAGATTGATGACAAACTGTTGGAATCTCTAATTTAATAATCTCTGCTCCAGCAATTTCATCCGGTAATAATTTAACAGATTCAATAGCTGGATTAATTTTATCTCCACCAAACGGATCAAAACCTGTAACTAAGATTTTCATTTTTTATAACCTCCTAAAATGCTAAAACAAGCATTAAAACAATGTGGATGACAATCATAATCAAAGCAACTGGTACTTGTGATTTGATAACTGCCCATTTTTGATCCTTTGTTTCTAATACAGCACAAGGAACAATATTGAAATTAGCAGCCATTGGTGTCATTAATGTTCCACAATAACCTGCTGTCATACCTAATGCTGCAACAATAGAAGGATCTCCACCTTGATTAATAACAAAAGGAATACCTATACCAATTGTAATAACTGTAAATGCAGCAAATGCATTTCCCATAATCATTGTGAAAATAACCATACCTAAAACGTAAACAACAACACCAATCACAACATTTCCAGATGGAACGATACTTGAAATAATGCTTGAGATGACATCTCCAACTCCTGCAGCATTGAAAACACTTCCCAATGCACCTAATAACTGTGGTAACAAGCAAGATGCTCCTACTTGCATCAAAAGTCTAGATGTATCACTACGTGTTTCAGATAATTTAGGTTTGCAAATCACAATTGCTAGAACTAAAGCAACAAGACAAGCTACCCCTGTCATGACTGCACCATCTAAAGCAGTTGGATCCCCTGAACTGCTTCCAAATGAAAATAACTGTAAAGTAAAGAAACTACTTAATTTCAAGAAAAATGTTTGAGCTGAATCAGCATTATATTGAATTAAGGATAAAATCAATGCCATGACACCGATAGAAACAGCAGGAATAAAGATTTTATTACCTAACTTCTCACTTGATTGTTGACGGAATTCGGCAGTTGATTCTTTAAAAGAACCCATTTTCACCTGATTTGTTGCCGTTAAGCATCCCATCACAACTAACATTGCACCAATAAATACATTTGGAAGTAATCTTCCTAACATAAAGATAACACCAAGTAAAGCCCAGAATAATGTCGTTCCGACTTTTGACTCTTCATTCTTTGTTGCACGATATGCTGTATCAAAGCTAACTAAAGCACATAAAACATAGAAAAATTCAGGAAAATAGATTGTTAAAAAGTCTAACATTATTTATTTCCTCCCTTCTTAATCTTTCTATCATATAAAAAGACTTGAATAAAAGATAAAACAACTGAAATAAAAGCTATGTAGATAGAAGCAGCTGCAAGTGTTCCAATTGTCACTTCTGTAAATCCGGCTTCAGCCATTGTTCCATACATTAAAACAACACCACTTGCTGCTGGGAAACAGTTTTGTGCAAAGAAGTTTCCATAGTTTTCAACAGCTGATGATAAACCTTTAAGAGATTCTTCTTCTTTCTCATCAAGTTTTTCACCTTTAATATTTTCTCCGGCAGCCTGTGCCATTGGTAAAATTAAAGGTCTTACAAATTGTACAACACCACCAATTCTAATATTTAAAGCTGAGGCAATTGTACGTACAACTGAATAAATAGCAAGAACCTTTCCTGCAGAAGCATTCTTGATTTTTCCAATCAAATATGCTGCTCTTTCCTTTAAACCATATCTTTCAATAATGGCAATCACAGGGAAAATAATTAAGAAAATAGACATCAAACGATTAGAAACAAAAGAACTTCCTAAGATTTCTAAAATTTCAACTAAATTCATCCCAGAAACTAGCCCTGTCACAATTCCTGAGATAATAACAGTCGCTAATACGTCGAATTTCAAAGCAAAACCAACGACAATAATAACGATTCCTATAAGTGTTATATATTCCACAAACACTCTCCCCTTTCATATAACAGATGAAAGTATTATATATGATTTTCTTTCATCTTGCAACCAAACAACAGAAATCAACAAAAAAATCAGTTATTATATATGTCAAATTCACAATTTATTATGGAAATATTTGTAAATTTTATAAATATGAACAATGTATTTATAATTATTCCACAAAAAATATTGTATACAACTTTAAAAAAGAGTATAATTTTCTTAATTATATAAAGGGGGATTTTTATGGAAATCAAAATTGAAAGAGCAAAAACTTTAAAAGATAAACCTGACCAAAATCATTTGGGATTTGGGAAATATTTTACGGACCATATGTTTGTGATGGACTGGGATAAAGACCAAGGGTGGCATGATGCTCGCATCGTTCCTTATGGACCTATTCCCATGGATCCAGCAACAATGGTTTTACACTATGCACAGGAAACTTTCGAAGGCTTAAAAGCTTATCGTAATCCACAGGGTGATATTCTCTTATTTAGACCAGAAATGAATGCCCGCCGTATGATCAATTCTAACAAACGTCTTTGTATGGCCGAATTGCCTGAAGATATGTTTGTTGAAGCGGTTGAAGCGATTGTCAAATATGAACAGGATTGGATTCCAACAGCACCAGATACTTCATTATACATCAGACCATTTATGTATGCGTCTCAACCAGGTGTAGGTGTTCATCCAGCTGACAGTTATCGTTTTATCATCATTCTTTCACCAGTTGGTGCCTATTATCCTGAAGGTGTTAATCCTGTTAAAATCTGGGTAGAAGATGAATTTGTCAGAGCTGTTAAAGGTGGTACTGGTTTTACAAAATGTGGTGGAAACTATGCTGCCAGCATTGCTGCACAAGTAAAAGCTGAACAAAATGGATACACTCAAGTTCTCTGGCTTGATGGTGTTCATAGAAAATATGTTGAAGAAGTAGGAACAATGAATGTTATGTTCCTCATTGGTGATACAGTTGTGACTGCTGCACTAGAAGGTTCTGTTTTACCAGGTGTCACAAGAGATTCTATCATTCATATTCTCAAAGATATGGGATATAAAGTTGAAGAACGTGATTTAAGCATTGATGAACTTATGGAAGCCGGTCGTACTGGTCAATTAAAGGAAGCATGGGGAACTGGTACAGCAGCTGTTATTTCTCCAATTGGTGAACTTTGTTATAAAGGAGAAAAAATAACAATTCATAATTTTGAAACAGGTCCTTTAACTCAAAAACTTTATGATACTTTAACAGGTATTCAATGGGGAAAATTAGAAGATCAATATCATTGGACAAAAGTTGTTAAATAATGAATATAGAGAATATGATTTAATTAAACTTTTGCATTTTAAAAAATTTTTTGCTATAATGATTAACGTTATTGAGCAGCAAGAAGGCGTAAGTCCAGATTATGGACTTACGTCTTTTTTGTTTTTTAAGGAGGAACATATGAAAACAGAAAAATTATGGACAAAAAACTTTATTATTATTATCATTATTAATTTCTTTGTATTTTTAAATCATCTGATGATTTTATCTACATTTCCTTTTTTCATTTCTTATTTAGGATATTCAGATAGTGTCTCTGGATTATGTGCAACGATTTTTTCATTGATTGCTGTCATCTGTCGTCCCTTTATTGGATGGATGTTAGATAATGGTAAGAGAAAAGTCATCTTGCTTATTGGATTATGTGGTATGGCTCTCATGCCTATGGGATATTTGTTTGTTTATACAGCTTTCAGCTCCATTATTCTCGCCATTATATTCCGTATGGCGCATGGATGTGCCTTAGCTTGTTCAAACACTTCAACTTCAACAATTGCTACTGACATTATCCCTCATTCAAGATTTTCTGAAGGTATGGGAATGCTTGGAATGGCAACAGCATTAGCAACAGCGATTGCCCCAAGCATTGGAGAAATCTTAATGCAGCATAGTTTTTATCTTTTATTCTTTGTTGCAACATTGATTATGATTATCTCATTAATCTTATTCAGTATTTTAAAAACACCTACTATCCCTTTAACATATAAACCATTAAAAATAAAAGAACTGGTTGAAAAAAATGCATTACCCGCTTCTTGCGTGGTCTTGGTTTTCCTTTTCACTTATGGTTCTTTAGAAAACTACATTTTAAAATTCGTTTCTAAAGAGAGTATGATTACTTTGTCAGGTGGCCTATACTTTACAATTATGGCAGTCATGTTATTTTTAACCAGAATTTTAATAGGAAAGGTTGCTGATCAAAAAGGTGAAGCCATCTTTGTTTATACATGTAATATTTGCATGCTTATAGCATTATTTTTGATAGCTTTTATACCAAACAACATCACTTTCCTACTTTCAGCTGCACTTTCTGGTTATGCCTTTGGAGGCATTGAACCTGCTTTACAGTCCATGGCCGTCAGTATTGCCCCACCTCAAAGAAGAGGAGCAGCGAACTCAACATTCTTATGTGCTTATGATATGGGCATTGGTTTAGGTGGTGGAATTGCTGGATTTTTGATTGATCTTACTGGATATAATCATATGTTTGCTATCATCGCTATTGCAAATATCCTCTCTATCCTGATTTATATGGCCATTGGAAGAAAACACCCATCATCATTAACTTATCGTTTAAAAATGCAAAATGAAAAGCAAGCCTAGCTTGCTTTTTTAACGTTCATCTATTGTTTTGTATTCTTTCAGTTCACCAACATATTTTGTAGCTGGTCTGATAATACGATTTGAATACAATTTATTTTCTACGTTGTGTGCAATCCATCCAACTGTTCTCGCTACAACAAACAACAATGTATATAAATCACTTGGAATATTCAACATATTATAAACCAATCCACTATAAAAATCGACATTTGTACATACATGAATACCTTTTCGTTTATAAATTTCTCTAACTGCAATATGACTGAAACGTTGATAAAACAGATATTCCTGATATCGTCCTTTTTCAATCGCCAGTTCTTCACAAATCTGACTTAACATCTCACTACGAGGATCACTTAATGTATAAACAGCATGACCAATTCCGTAAATCAAACCACTGCAATCATTAAAATCCTTGTCTAAAATACGATTCACAATCATATCAATTTGTTCATCAGTCGCATCTAATGAAATTTCATCAATAACGCTCTCCATTTGCTTTTTAACAGCCAAATTTGCTCCACCATGACGTGGACCTTTTAAAGACCCAATTGCTCCAGCTACTGAAGAATAGATATCTGTCCCCGTTGATGAAATCACAACATTTGTAAATGTAGAGTTATTTCCTCCACCATGATCAGCATGTAAAACCAATGCAATATCAAGAGCTTCTGCTTCTTTTGGAGTGAATTTCCCATCATTTCTTAACAAAGATAAAATGGTTTCAGCAATACTTAAATCTTTTTGAACATGATGAATAACCAAACTCTTTTCATCAAAATAATGTACTTTTGTTTGATATGTATAACAAACAATACTTGGAATTTTAGCTAATAAATTAATGCCCTTATTAAGAGTTTCTATGATACTTGTATTATCAGGATCATCATCATATCCATACAACATTAAAACTTCCTGTTGTAATTTATTCATTAAATTTTTAGCTGGAAACCCTAAAATATTAGCTTCCAAATAATGTGGTGGTAATTCATAATGATCACTTAAAACTTTTTTAAATCTCTCAAACTCATCATATGAAGGCAAATAACCAAAAAGAATCAAAAAGCATACTTCTTCAAACAAATATCTTTTCTCTTTTCTTTTTCCATTAATGATGTCTTCAACATTAATACCACGATAATAAAGACGACCATAGTCATCCGTTTTTTCTCCATTTTGAATTTTATATCCAACAACATCAGATATTTTTGTAAGCCCCACTAAGACTCCTGTTCCATCTTCATTTCGTAAACCTTTTTTTACTGAATATGTTTGATAAAGTTCATTATCAATTTTATTTTCAACTAATGATTTCTCAAAAAAATCCTGAATCTGATTTTCCATGAACTCTCACCCCTTATATTCAAAGATTATATCATATTTTTGTATAATTGTATACAATAAATATCTTTCCTAAATCCACCCAAAGTATTGACAGGCATATTGAATACCATCTTCTGTACTTTTCTTTGTTATAAAATCAGCTTTTTTCTTTAATTCCTCACATGCATTTCCCATCGCAATAGATGTCCATTCTGGTTTAAACATAATCAAATCATTATAGTCATCACCAAAAACAACAACATCTTCTATACGACCATGAACATATTCTAACATCTTATTAATGCCTTGATCTTTGGCATCATGCTGATATGTCAGATATTCTTTCATAAAACGAATATGTCCTAATGAATCAAGCAAAGATAATTCCTTTTCACGTTTTTCATCCACAGCAATATATATTTTATAATAGTCTTTAATATCCTGATATGTTAGTGATGAATCAAAGAAATATCTTGTCGGTTCTTTTCTATAACCTACCTGTTGAATAAATAACTCATCATTCATAATCACATCTATACTATCATTTGGAGAAATTAAAACTCCCATCCCTTTTTGATGAGCCTCTTGGCATAAAGCAATAGCTTTTTGACGATCTAATGGTTTATTTTCAATAACCTGATCATTAATAGTAATAGCAGCACCTCCATTGCTGACAATATGATGTATTCCAGCCATTTTCGCAAAATCTTTTGTTTTATAATGAGCCCTTCCAGTTGCAATGCAGACAAAATGTCCATTATCCTGTAATTTTTGAATCGTTTCTTTTGCACTTTCTACAAGCTCTCCTGTTTCTTTATTGGTTAATGTCCCATCTATATCAAAGAAAAAATATTTTTTATGCATACTCACTTCCTCCTTTAAGCATCATTATACCAAATCATCAACTGTATTCAAATACTCATACAGGAAACTCAAATGAATCGGACTAAGAAAAACACCAGCTATCCCAAAAAACTTCACATGAATGACCATTGATAAGAGAAGCAAAAAGGATGGAATCTTTGTTTCTTTGTTTAATATATGGGGCTCTAAAAAACTTCTGACCATATTAATAATCAGATAAAGGCACAAAATATAAATTGCTTTCATATATGATGATTGCATCAACAAAAGAATAATCATAGGAATCAGAACAATCCCAATGCCAATAAATGGCAGTGTATCTAACAAAGAAATTGCGAGTGCATATAAAGATGATGGTTCAATATGCAAAATCCAAAAACCCGCCCATAACATCAAAAATGACACAAATATTAATATGAACTGACACTTCAGATAAATGAATAAACTCTTTAAGACTCCATTTTTAATATAAACAAATTTCTGATAGGTTTTCTTCTGTGTTAATCTTAAAAAACTGTTTTTCATATTCTCATAATCTAAAACTAAAAAAAATGTTGAAATCACAAATATAAAAAAAGACACAATGAAAGAAGGTATCAGTTTGACAAAAGAAGAAGCAAAATTCATTATGCCAATGATATTTTGATGAATCCAATTTTGAAATATAACAACAATATCTTGAGGCAAAAAAGAGAAAGTATCTTCCAAATAATGAATAATATTGGAAATAAAGGGCAAAAATATAGAATCATAATAAACAGGAAGCTGCTGAAAAAAGCGTATTCCTAATAAAAACAAAAAAGTCAATAAAGCCCCTAATACAAATGCCAAGAAAAGATAAATCAACAATAAAACAGAAATACCAATAGCACTTTCTTGTAAAGGAATTGTATTTTGAATTTTATTAATGAAAGGCTTTAAAATAAAAAAACAAAGAAAAGCCATCAAAAAAGGAAAAAGGAGTGAAAACATATATTTGATTATCAATATATAGATGATTAAACCTAAACCCAAAACAACATAACGCCTTATTCCCATAGTATCACCTATTTATTTATATGTCACAAATACAAAAAAAGTCCAATGTGACTTTTTTTGGCACAATTAGACATAAATCGACACTTTCCTATGTTAAAATTTATTTGGTGAAAAAAATGAATATCTATGATACAACAAATAATCAATATCAATTTCCAATTTTAGATCCTGATTTTTCATATCAGCAAACAGACTATCAAAAAAATCTCTATCCTTTTTTTAAACAACTTGACATTCCTTTGGATGTTCATTTTCTTACAGGAATATATATCGATTATTATATTGACCCCTACTCTATCGAAGAATATCCCCAACTCTATTTTCATGTATCCAGACATCTTGTCAAAAAAGTAGAAGACTTTTTGGATTTTGGTCATGCACATTTGTATTATGAAAGATCAAACTTCTTTTTTCTCGTTATGTTTAACATCGCAGAAGAACAAATTGAGGAAGCATTTATCAAACTTCATTTATATTTAAAAGATAAGAAATTTGAATATCTTCATCAACAATGTTCTTTTTTTATAAAATGTGGCATTTATGTTTCAACCATTAACATTCATCCCTATAAACTCTTTGATCTTTCTAAAGAGCAATGTCAACAAATTCTTTCAAAGGAGAAAACATTTATATCCGTTCATAATTTGAAACTTCTGCGTTAATGCTTTTCAAAATGATGATATAAAGTGACAATCCATTTTTTAAGTTGAAAAATGACAAAGATAGAACTTAAACAAAGTGGAATAACAAAAATAAGTGATTTTGTAAAGAATGAATAAATCCCAAAGAAATCATGCATAATCATCAAGATCAAATAAAAGACAACCGCAAACAGACTCGTTACAGTAACTCTTAAACGACTCCATGGCATACATACAATATAAACCACTAAAAAACTGATAAAACCGGCAACTAAATAATAGTATGTAGATAAAAGTTTGGAATCAAAATGGAAGTAGCTACCAATCCAAGTAATCAATAACATATAAATAATCATTGTGAGAGCACATGGTAAAGCTGTAGACATCACATGTTTAAAGAAACCTTGTGATGATAATGTAGAAGCACGCTCTAATGTTAAAAGGAAACTTGGTAGTCCAATCGCAAGACCACTGATGAGGCTTAACTGTAAAGGTGTAAATGGATAACTGAATCTTAGAGCAGCAAAAATCAAACAAAGAGCAGTCGAATAAATCGTTTTTGTTAGATAAAGAGAGCTGACTCTTTCAATATCTGCAATAATAGCTCTCCCCTCATTGACGATATCGACCATGGATGCAAACGAAGAATCCAATAAAACAATATGTGCTGCCTGTTTAGCCGCATCACTACCTGCCGCCATAGCAATCCCACAATCAGCATCCTTCAATGCCAAAACATCATTCACACCATCACCAACCATCCCTACAACATGTTGATTGGCTTGTAAAGCTTTGATAATACGTTGTTTTTGTTCTGGCTTTACACGCCCAAAAACACGATAGTGAGAGACAATCTTTTCAAGTTCCATGTCATCATCAGGAAAAGTGGATGCATCAATATATAGATCACCATTTTTTAATCCTGCCAATTGGGCAACACGTGAAACAGTCATTGGATTATCCCCAGATAATATGCGTATATCAACATGGGCATTTTCAAAAAAACGAAGCGTTTCTTTAGCCTCAGGGCGAATACAATCATAAATCACAATGAGAGCCATCGCTTTGACATGGCCTATTTGAGATGTATGAGAATCAAGACAATTTGTCTCACCCAACAACAAGACACGATAGCCTTCTTTCGCATAGGACTCAGCCATTTCCAACGTTTGAGAATCATCAGATACGAGAAATTCTGGTGCCCCTAAAACGTAGTGCCCTTTTCCCTGAATATGCAAAGCTCTCATTTTACGCTGCGAAGAAAATGGAATACGTTCCAAAACTTCAATATGCTCAGACTTTAAAAAATAATCTTGTAAAGCCAGCTGTGTCGCATTCACATCATCAAATTCATGTGCCATTGCTCCCATAATCGTTTCAATGTCATGAAAAGAAGAAGAATGAAGTGGCAAAACACGATCTACCTTAAGTTCCCCTGTTGTAATGGTTCCTGTCTTATCAAGACATAAAACATCCACTCTTGCCAGGGCTTCAATAGCTTCCATTTCCTGAATCAAAGCATTTTTTCTTGCCAGTTTACCAACACCAATAATAAAAGACAAACTCGTTAGCAAAACCAGCCCTTCAGGAATCATCCCCACAACGCCCGCAACAGTTTTCACAATCGCGCTTGCCTGATCATTAGGAAAAGCAGTTAACTGAGAAAAATAAAGAACAATTCCTACCGGAATAATCACAACACTTAAAATCTTGATAACTTTTTCAATAGAATTTTTCATTTCCGAAGAAGCATTATTTTTATTTTTAGCCTTGCGTACAAGATTTGTTGAATAGTTATCATTACCAACTCTGATAACTTTCGCATAAGCACTTCCTGCCACAACGAAACTTCCAGAAAGTAATTCATCATTTTTCATCTTCTTTACTGGCTCTGATTCACCCGTTAACATAGATTCATTAACTTCCATACCCTGTGATTTTAAAACAATACAGTCACTACCAATTTGATTTCCTGCCTCTAAAAAAACAACATCATCAAGAACGAGTTCTTCTATAGGAATAGTTTGGATTTGTTGATTTCTAATGACTTTTATTGTTTTCACAGTGACTAATGTTAACTGATCAATAATTTTCTTAACTTTAAATTCCTGATATATACCTATAAAAGCATTAATAATAACGACAACCATAAAAGTGAGATTAGTCCATCTCCCTGTCGATATAATAATAGCTGCTAAAAAAACATTTAAACAGTTGAAATATGTCAAAGTATGTTCCAAAACAATTTGCTTCTTTGTTTTAGAAATATTATCATGAGAAATATTAACATGTCCCTGTTGAATACGTGATTCAACTTGCTGATCAGTTAATCCCATATGTCTTATATCTTCCATTATATCACCTGCTTGTATCTTAATAAAACTTTATGGAATTTATGTGAAAGTCCATAAGAATATCATAGCACAATTTTTTTTACAAAAAAACAAAAAACCTCATAAGAGGTTATCAACAATATGGTGGACCCTGAAGGACTCGAACCTTCGACCGATCGGTTATGAGCCGATAGCTCTAACCAACTGAGCTAAGGGTCCAAAATAAAAAGTGGTATTCACCACTCATTGACTCAATGGTAGCGGGGAAGGGATTCGAACCCCCGACCCACCGGGTATGAACCGATTGCTCTAGCCAACTGAGCTACCCCGCCATGTAGTGAATCGTTTAAAAAATGGTGGTTCCGGCCGGAATCGAACCAGCGACACGAGGATTTTCAGTCCTCTGCTCTACCGACTGAGCTACGGAAC
>CALUZM010000029.1 GCA_944325245.1 uncultured Massilimicrobiota sp.
CAAATTTATCAATTTACATAAAAAATGAAAAGAAGTGGTAGATTTAATAAAAATTCTACCACTTTGTCAACAGTCTGTAAGAATTCTCATTTTATGTGGTAAAATGAGAATTCTTTTTCATACAATCATTCAAATCAATTGAGAAGTAGATTTTTAAATACTTTTTTATATAAAATGAATGCGAGAATGGAAGCAATTAATTCTGATAATGGGAATGTCCACCAAATCCCTGTCAATCCCAAAATAGGTAACAAAATAAATGATAAAGGAATAATGAAAATAAATTGACGAGTGAGTGTAATCATTAAGGAAAGTGCACCTTGACTTAATGATTCAAAAACGCCAGACATAACAACTGCAAAAGTTGACAATAAGAAACTTAAGGATAAAATGCGTAATCCATTGATACCGATTGTTAACATTTCTGCGTTAGCATTGAATAATTGAAGAATTGGAACTGGAAAAATAGAAAATAGACAAGTTCCAATGAAAAGGATGGTCCCAATTGTGATTGTTGATATTTTTAATGTTTGATTCATACGTTGCTTTTGATGAGCACCATAATTGTAACTCATAATAGGGCGCATACCTTGGATAACGCCAGAAGTAGGCATATTCACAAAAGTTTGTAATTTATAGTATACGCCAAAAAAGGCAACTGCACTTTGTGATATGGAAGAAAGTATGCCATTTAGAATGGATACCAGAAGAGAAGGCAGGCACATCATAACACCAGAAGGAATAGCAATTGCATATAGACTTTTAAATGTTACCCAGTCAATTTGAAAATGATGAAAAGATATTTGAATATGGGAATTATAACGTAAAAATAAAAATATGGATAAAAAACAAGCAGCGAATTGTCCAATGATGGTTGCAAGAGCTGCACCACTTACGCCTAGAGCTGGAAAACCAAAATATCCAAATATCATAATTGGATCTAAAATAATATTGACTATAGCGCCCACCATCTGCATGATCATTGGAATGACCATATTTCCACAAGCCTGAAACATTTTTTCAATGGCGAGATGAATGAAAGTTGAAAAAGTTAATGTAATCACAATCATTCCATATTCATTACCATATTGAATAACCTTTGGATTATTGGTGAATAGTGTTAAAAATGGTTGAATAAAAAATAAACCTAGAATGACAAATAATAATGAGTGTAATAAAGTCATGACGATACCTTGACTGGCTATATAAGAGGCTTTTTTATATTCACTTGCACCTAAGTGTCTTGCTATTAATGCATTCATTGCAATACCAACACCACATGAAAAAGCTAGTGATAGATTCTGAAGTGGATATATTAAGGAAACAGCAGTTAGTGCTTCTTCTCCAAGTTGTGCAACAAATATACTATCTACAATGTTATATAATGATTGAATCAACATGGAAATCATTGGTGGAAAAGCCATTGTCATTAAAAGAGGAAATATAGGTTTATAACTCATGGGATTTCTTTTTTCTGTCATCTAAAAACTCCTTTCATAAAAAAAGCTATAGATTTCTATTTATAATCAGAAATAGAGAAATCTATAGCTCACAGCAAAACATATTTTATAGATATTTAAAAAAATGTCAATTGTTTTTTTCTTGAAGTCAAAATATTAATTATGATAAAATGACAATATCCTCAATATGAAAAGAAACCAACTATAAAAATATCTATGAAAGGGGAGATTTTGATGTTTTTATATGTTTGGTTTTTTATTTTAGGGACTATTGTTGGAAGTTTTGTTTGTTTATGTATTGATCGTTTACCATTAGGAATTAGCATTGCGAAGGGGAGAAGTTTTTGTTTTGAATGTTTTCATCCCTTAGACTGGAAAGATCTAATACCCATTGTCAGTTTTGTGCTATTAAAGGGACGTTGTCGATATTGTCAAAAACGTATTTCAATATTTTATCCTTTTTTTGAAATTTTCAGTGGATGTTTGTTGGTTTTTCTTGTTTACTATGAGACACAGATTTTGAAAGCTTTGCTATTATTTTTGTTGATCATGGATTTTATTGTGATTTCAATAATTGATCATAAATGGATGATAATTCCTGATATATGTTTAATTTGGGAAATTGTGATGATAATTTGTCTTTGTTCGTTTTATCAGATACCATTGATAGAACGTTTGATAGGTCTGTTTATTATTAGTGGTCCAATTTTCTTGTTGAATTGTTTTTTACCTGATAGTTTTGGTGGAGGAGATATAAAATTACTGTGTATTAACGGTTTTTTACTAGGTTATAGAAAGATTGTTGTTGCTTTTATTTTGGCTGTTTTATTTGGTGGAGGATATGCATCTTATCTTATGGTTCAAAAAGGTGTCAATAGAAAAGAACATATGGCATTTGGTATATATTTATGTATCGGTATCTTAATTGCTTTATTTTGGGGCGAACAAATTCTGTCTTTATATGGTTTATAATTGTTGTTTTCATAAATTTATTATATATATTTGTATTTAATCAAAAAATAGTGTTGACATCGATATGGATATATGATAGATTGATAATAACAAAACCGATGAGTGGGAGATAAAACTTAAAGATGTATTTTCAGAGAGTCTAGGGTGGTGGAAGCTAGATAATGGCAGTTAAGTAAATGGACCCACGAGGGCAATGGGGAAAGGCAACGAGTATCCGGCGACGTGAGCTTACGTTATAAAGCAAAAATGTGTTGGCATTTTAGAGAGTGGGTTATTTTATTAACCAATAAAGGTGGTACCGCAGGTGATAACATCTGTCCTTTGATGGACAGGTGTTTTTTGTTTATATGCCAATAAGAAAGGAGATTTCTTATGACGACAAAACGATGGTGTCTAATTTTCTAGATTGTAAATGAATATAAAATATTAGAATGAAAAAAGGAGATTAGACATATGAAAAAAATTTTAATTCAATTATTAACATGTATTTTACTATTATTTGTAGTGACAGGATGTCAGAGTGTGACAGATTCAGGGATGAAGAAAGTTGCTATTGTTCAATATGTTGAACATACATCCTTAGATACGATTAAAGCGGCTTTTGATCAAGAAATGGAAGAATTAGGTTATGTTGATGGAGAAAATGTAGAGTATATTTTTAGAAATGCTCAAGGGGATAATTCTATTGCTGCGAGTATTACACAAACATTTGCAGCTGAAGAACCAGATGTTATTATGGCTATTGCAACGCCTGTAGCTCAATCAGTTGCCTCTCTTTCCGATACAACACCTATTGTTTTTGCGGCTGTTACTGATCCTATTGCTTCTCAGTTAACATCTTCATTGGAACATCCAGATAAAAATATCACAGGCACAAGTGATGAAATACAAGTTGATTTAATTCTAGATAAAGCAATGGAGATTGATCCGGATTTAAAGACACTTGGTGTTATTTATAATAAGGGAGAAACAAATTCAGTAACAAATATCGAGAAAGCAAAAACATATGCTCAAGAACATGATTTAGACATTGTTGAAGCGACAGTTACAAATGTGAATGAAGCACAAAGTGCTATTGATGTTTTAGCAAGTCAATGTGATGCTGTTTTTGCTCCTAACGATAATACAGTTGCAAGTGCTATGAATGTTGTCGGTAATGCTTGTGTGAAGGCTGATATTCCTTTGTATGTTGGAGCTGATTCTATGGTACAAGATGGTGGCTTTTTGAGTGTGGGTATTAATTATGAAGAATTAGGTCGAGAAACTGCACGTATGGTTGATCAGATTTTAAAAGGTACAAGTGTTTCTGATATTCCTGTCAAAGTTTTTAAAGAAGATTTAAATATTTATGTGAATCAAGATGTTTTAAATGATTTAAAAATTCAATTGCCTGAAAGTATTTTAAATGATAAGTCTTTAGAAATGATATAGGAGAGATGTTTTATGAGTATGACGGTTATTATAGGTGCTTTAGAGTTGGGTGGAATATTTGCTATTATGTCTTTAGGTCTTTATATCAGTTATAAAGTGTTAAATTTACCTGATTTGACAGTTGATGGTAGTTTTACATTAGGCTGTGCAGTCAGTGCTGTATTGACAATCAATGGTCATCCCTATTTAGGATTATTGGTAGGTATGATTTGTGGAATGATTGCAGGGCTTGTCACAGGATTATTAACAACAAAATTGCGTATTGCCTCTTTGCTGGCTGGAATTTTGACAATGACAGGTTTGTATTCTATTAATCTGAAAGTTATGAATGATTCACCAAATATTTCATTATTTGGTTTTCCTACTATTTTTTCTTCACTTTCTTTCTTAGGAACTTATACACGATTTATTTTGATTATAATGATACTTGTCGTGATTTGTTTGCTTCTGTGTTATTTTTTAAAAACCTATTTAGGTTTAGCGTTACGTGCTTGTGGAGATAATGAAGCGATGGTCAAAGCTTCTTCCATTGATGCCGATCAGATGAAAATTCTAGGCCTTTCATTGGCTAATGGTCTTGTTGCTTTGTCAGGAGCTATTTATGCACAGCATCAGTCTTTTGCGGATAGCCAAAGTGGAACAGGAATGATGGTTATTGGTTTAGCAAGCATTATTATTGGGATGGCTTTTATAAAAAAAGATAAAATTTCCTATCAGTTGATAGCTGTTGTTGTTGGTGCAATGATTTATCGTGGCATTTTAACAATAGCTTTATTATTAGGTCTGCCTTCGACAGATTTAAAGTTATTATCTGCATTGTTGGTTATTGTCGCTTTGATTTTAACAAAAATAAAGATGAGGAGGCATAGAGTATGTTAGAAATTCAAGATGTTTCAGTTGTTTTTCATCAAGGAACTATTCATGAAAAAATGGCTTTATCACATGTGAATGTCAAAATCAATCAGGGGGATTTTGTGACGATTATCGGTAGCAATGGCGCAGGAAAGTCTACTTTATTTCAAACAATCAGTGGAGCTGTTTCTCCAACCAGTGGTAAAATCTTTTTAAAAAATCAGGACATAACACATCTTAAAGAGTACAAACGTTCGCGTTTTATTGGTCGACTTTTTCAAAATCCTCTTATGGGAACAGCGCCCTCTATGACAATTGAAGAAAATTTAGCTCTCTCAGCGTGTCAAGGACATTACTTTCGTTTAAAACCTATAACACATCAACAACGACAGCAAATGAGAGAGGCTTTAAAAGAACTGAATTTAAATTTAGAAGATCGTCTAGAAACAAAAGTAGGTGTTTTATCAGGCGGTCAGCGACAAGCTTTGTCTTTATTGATGGCCACATATGCAAAACCACAATTATTATTGCTTGATGAACATACAGCAGCTTTGGATCCTCAAACAGCCTCTAAAGTTCTTAAGCTTACTGATGATATTGTCAAACGTCATCAAATGACAACGTTAATGATTACACATAATATGGAAGATGCACTACGTTATGGTCAAAAAATAATGATTATGAAAGATGGAAAAATCTTAGATTTGATTGATGAAGAAAAAAAGAAAAATTTAACGGTAGAAGGATTAATTGAACTCTATACTTCACAAACTCATGAATATAATGATCGTATCTTACTAAGAAATGAAGCAGTTTTATAACTGCTTTTCATATTATATTATAAAATATAAAAAGCCCGTCTTGGGCTTATGATTATAAATAATATTGTTGGAAATAATGTAAACGAATCAAATCACATATTGTCATAATCTGATAATTAAAATTAATACTATCAAATTTACCAGGAACATAAATAACCTTACAATTTGGGGTTGTTTCTGTCTTAAGATATTTTTTGTTTTGAGTAATTAAAATTTGTTGAGCTTTATCAATATGAACATCAGCTTTTGACTTCTTGAAACCTTCTAAATAACGGCCAGTAGCACTAATAACAATAGCAACATCATTTTCATCCATGACAATAGGATCATAATTATGATATTGAATAAAAGGTTTTCCAAAAGTAATCATATCAGTTTGTAACTCAATGGCTATAGAAATAGGGTAGAGAGCACCAAAAATAACAATTCTTTTTGAACGATAAAGTTTTTGACAAATATCACTGATAATTTTTTCCATTTCTTCATCACTGCAATCCTTATCCATTTTTTGAATAAAATCACGACTATCAACGCCAAGCATTCTGACACGGATTTGATTTAATCGTGTTTGATGATGATTCACCAATGTTTCTTTAAATTCTTCATATTCTTGAAAACCTAGTAATGAAATGAAAGCATAAAGTTCTTCTTTTTTGAAACATCCTTTCTTTAAGAACTTCTCTTCACTCATATCTTCCATTTCTAAATAATGAAATATAATGAACGTACAGATTTTATAATTATAGTCATGGAATAGTGTACCATTTAAATACGTTAAAATACGGCTTAATAAAATGTTCATAGTATCCCTCCTAAAAATTATTATATCATGTTTAATAAGAAATAGATAAATATTTTGATTTTTTAGGAAAAATGATATAATCATAAAACAAAGGAGGATTTCATCATGCGTATTCAAAAAATAGATATTTCTGAAATTGATTTTATGAAAAAAGATTATTCTGAGGAATTGTTTCAATCTGTATTAAGAATTGGTTTTTCATTTCCTATTTCTGTTAAACAGATTGGTCATCATTACATATGTGTTGATGGTCATAAGCGTTTGTCAGTCTTAGAAGATATACTTACTATTAAACCTGATTATCATCGTGGTCGTCTTGTGCCTGTAATTATTAAGAATAATGGTGATGCACGTTCTAATGATTGCTGGAGAGGAAGGAATTCTCATTAAATATTTATATCTTATTCTTATGAAAAATCAATTAGGAAATGCGAAACAATGTAAAAATCTGATCAAAAAGGGACATGTATTTATTCATGAGCAGTGTATATATGATCCGTATTATCTGATCAAAAAGGAAGATAAAATTTATGTTGACGGAAATTCAATCAATGCGCATCCTTTTCAATACTTTATGATGAATAAACCTCAAGGTTATATATGTGCATCTTATGATAAGGAAAATCCTTATTTATTACAACTCATGAAAGAGAAAGATTGTTATTGTGTTGGAAGATTAGATAAAGATACAACAGGTTTTGTTTTATTAACAAATGATGCATCTTTGTCAAAAAAACTTTTATTACCTCAAAATCACGTAGAAAAAGTTTATCAAGTTAAAACAAAATATCCTATTTTTAAGAATTATAAAACTTTATTTGAGCAAGGAATTATTATTGATAAGACATATCTTTGCCAACCAGCAAAATTGGAAATGATTGATTCATATCAATGTCATGTGACACTTCATGAAGGAAAATATCATCAAGTGAAAAAGATGTTTATGTCACTATCAAATGAAGTTGTTTCATTAAAACGAATATCTTTTGCTGGTATTTTATTAGATGAATCTTTACAACCAGGGGAATATCGTCATTTAAATGAGGAAGAAATGACTATTTTAGAAAAATGTTTAAGATAGACATCTGTTTGGGTAATTGTTATAATTGAAAAAAGAAATGGAGGAATATAAATATGGCTGTTTTAGATGAAAATATTTTAATATATCGTTATTTTGAAGACATTGCACAAATTCCACATGGTTCATATAATGAAGAAGGAATTGCTGATTATATTGAGTCAGTTGCCAAACAACACAATCTTCGTTATGAAAGAGATGAGATGAATAATGTTATTGTGTTTAAGGAGGCAAGTCCAGGATATGAAAATCATGAGCCTGTTATGTTGCAGGCGCATACAGATATGGTGAATGAAAAAAATAAAGATAGTCAACATGATTTTGAACATGATCCATTAAAACTCTATGTAGAAGATGGTTTTTTGCATGCTGAAGGAACAACATTAGGAGCGGATGATGGATGTGGTGTATGCTATATGTTAGCTTTATTGACAGATGATAGCTTAGTGCATCCGGCATTAGAGTGTGTTTTCACTGTACAGGAAGAAGTAGGACTTTATGGTGCTGCAGGTTTAGATACGTCAGTGTTAAAAGCTAAGCGTCTGATTAATTTAGATAATGAGGAAGAAGGCGAAACATGTGTCTCATCTTCTGGTGGTAATGATTTACTTATTACGAAGGAAATTATGGGAGAAGATAATGAGTCACCTGTTTATGTTTTAGAAGTGAAAGGTCTTCTTGGAGGACATTCTGGTGGTTGTATTGATCAAGGAAGAGGAAATGCTAATAAAATTGCAGGGCGTATTTTATATCAATTGTTGAAAAATGGTATGGATATCCGTTTGATTGATATAACAGGTGGATTGAAAAACAATGCAATTCCTCGCGAATGCAGTGTTGCTTTCGCCAGTCAGCAATCCTATGAAGAATTAGCTCAGATTATTGGACAATGTGAAGAGGAAATCAAAAAAGAATTAGAAATCAGTGATTCTCATTTTTATGTTGAATTATTACAAGATGAATGCGATGTTTGTGTTTGTGCTAAAGACAGCGAAGCGATGATATCTATCATGTATTTATGTCCAAATGGATTATTAGAGATATCACCTGTTATTGAACATTTGCCTACTTTGTCGTTGAATATGGGTGTTATTCGCACACATGATAACAGTTTTACTATTGATTATTCACTGCGTTCACCATTAAAGAGTGCTCGTCAGCAATTGTGTATGCAAATTGAAGCTATTGCATCACTATATGGAGCTTTTGTACAGGTTTCAGGTGATTATCCAGGATGGGATTATGATCCGAATTCTTCTTTAAGAAATCAATTAAAAGCGTTTTATCAGCAATATACAGGGACTCCTTTAAAAGAAGTGGCAACACATGGTGGTTTAGAAACAGGAGTTTTTAAACAGAAAATTCCAGATTTAGATATCGTGACTTATGGACCACATATGGAAGATATACATACACCGGATGAAAAACTAGATTTAGACTCTTATTTAAGAACTTATCAATGTTTAGTCGCTTTTTTGGAAACATTATAAGAGGGAATTATGGACTGTTCGTTAAAAAAACAATGTGGAAGTTGCCAGTATATAGGAATGGATTATTCCAAGCAACTTCTCATCAAAAAAGAAAAATGTCAAAGTTTGTTTCCTGATCATCATATCCATGAAGTTCACGGCATGCAATATCCTTATGATTATCGAAATAAAGTGATTGTTGCTTTTAATCAAAAATATGAATATGGTTTATACGAGGAAACATCTCATCGTATTGTTCCTATGACAAAATGCTTGCTTCATGATCAAGAGACGCATCATGTATTATCCCAAATTCAGAAAATACTCAAAAAATATCGTGTTTCTATTTATGATGAAAAGAGAAATAAAGGCTTTTTAAAGCATGTATTGATACGTCGTGCTGTTACAACAAATCAGACATTGGTTGTTTTGGTAGGTAGAGAGAATGTTATGAAAGGAAGTAAAAACTTTTGTCAGGAGCTTGTTCACGCTTGTCCATCAGTCAAATCTGTTGTTCTCAATATAAATCCTCGAAAAACAAGTGTTGTTTTATCAAAACAGGAAAAAGTCTTATATGGTAAAGGCTTCATTGTTGATCAATTGTGTCAGCTGACATTTAAAATATCAGCTCAATCGTTTTATCAGATTAATCATGAACAATGTACATACATGTATCACAAAATTTTAGAATTATTGAATCCTAGAAAGGAAGATGTGATTTTAGATGCTTATTGTGGTATTGGAACGATAGGTATGTTTTTATCAAAGTCTGTTGATAATGTTATAGGGGTAGAACTTAATCATGAGGCTTATAAAGATGCTAAGAATAACGCGAAAATGAATCACATAAACAATATTCAGTTTTATCATGATGATGCTTCAAAGTTTATTCAAACTTTAGCAGCTCAAAATGATCATGTTGATTGTGTGGTTATGGATCCACCGCGCTCAGGGAGTACAGAAGTGTTTGTGGAATCCATACGTGTTTTAAAACCTCGTCAAGTTATATATGTCTCTTGTAATCCTGTTACACTTGCAAGAGATTTACACTGGTTTTCGAATATAGGCTATGATAGTCAAGACATATATCCTATTGATATGTTTCCACATACTGAACATATAGAATGTATAACAGTTCTATCGCAAAAAAAATAGTCAATGATTCATTTTTTCTATATTTCAAAACTAAAAATTTCTAATAACCGAAATTTATAAAAAATTTCATAAAAATGATATACAAAATATGTCAATTCATATATAGTATTACAAGTATAAATAATCAATCAGGAGGGTTAATAATGATTGAAATATTAAAAGCAATTTTGTTTGGACTTGTAGAAGGTATTACAGAATGGCTTCCAATTAGCAGTACTGGACATATGATTCTACTTGACGAATTTATTAAATTGGATGTCACTTCAGAATTTTATAGTATGTTTCAGGTTGTGATTCAGCTAGGGGCTATTTTAGCAGTTGTGATTTTATTCTGGAATCAAATTTTCCCTTTTGGGAAAAAGGATAATCAGTATCCATTAGCACAGGATGGCATCTTATCATATGTCAAAGTTGATAAGATTGTGTTATGGGTTAAAATACTGGTAGCTTGTATACCAGCTGCTGTTGTTGGTGTATTATTTGATCAGCAGTTAGAAGCGCTGTTTTATAATTATCAGACTGTATCCATTGCTTTGATTGTTTTTGGTATTGCGTTTATTGTCATTGAAAACCGTAATGCACATCAGCGTAGTCGTGTCAATTCATTACGTAATATTACAATTCAGACTGCATTAATTATTGGTATTTTTCAGTTGGTTGCCGCTATTTTTCCAGGAACATCTCGTTCAGGTGCTACAATTGTAGGAGCTTTGTTATTGGGGGTTTCAAGAACTGTTGCTGCTGAGTTTACATTCTTTTTGGCGATTCCAGTGATGTTTGGAGCTTCATTGTTAAAATTGGTAAGATTTGGACTTCAATTTACTATGCAGGAAGCAACGATACTGATAGTAGGTATGGTTGTCGCATTTGTTGTTTCTATATTAGTCATTAAATTTTTAATGAACTATATTCAAAAACATGACTTTAAGGTTTTTGGATGGTATCGTATCATTTTAGGAATTATAGTCTTATTATATTTTATGTTTATGGGATAACACGATCATCATCGTGTTTTTCTTTATAAAAGGAGAATTTATGGAATACCGTATTGTCAATACATGTGATGAAGAACTCTATCAATTTTATTTGCGTCAAAAAAAGTATTTTTCTTTGTTTTCAGAAGATATCACATATGAATATATCCAACAAGATATGTTGGGTCCAAAAGGATTTGATGAAAAGAATCACTTTCATTATAAAATATATGATCAAAATCAAATGGTGGCATATATAGATTATTGTCTTGGATATCGTTATTCCATGGTTCATGATGAATCTTATATATGGATTGGATTATTTTTGGTTGATGAAAAGTTTTGGCGTCAACATTACGGAGAAAAAATAATCACTCAGTTTTGTCATCATTATCAAAATTATCAGGCCATACAATTAGCTTGTCTTTTGCAAAATAGGCAGGGGCAACAATTTTGGGAAGCCATGGGGTTTCATCGTATTGATTGTTCATATTCTGGTCATGAAGAAGTTATAGTATTTGAGAAGTGTTTAACAAAGGAGAAGTTATGAATTTAATTGATTTTTATAAAAGATATGATTCAACACAAAAAGAA
The DNA here is from genome assembly GCA_944325245.1 of uncultured Massilimicrobiota sp. Taxonomy (GTDB): domain Bacteria; phylum Bacillota_I; class Bacilli_A; order Erysipelotrichales; family Coprobacillaceae; genus Allocoprobacillus. The sequence continues at coordinate 11,609 of CALUZM010000029.1, forward strand.
AGTCTTTCTATTCATCGTATTTGCAATCTGTTCTCTTTATTGAGATTTATCTTTTTTTGTCTTACGATTTTATTCCTTTTATTAGGGTATTTTTCAAACAATATAGGATATGGATTTGCGATAGTCTGTCTGATTGCTTTTCTATGTATGATTTTCTTTCATAGTCGTTATAAAAAAAGAGACATTTATGCCCATGCTCTGTTAGAAACATATGCCAAACATGTGAAAAGAATGGAAGGAAAATGGAAAGATTTTTCATGTACAGGTGAGGAATTTTTAGATGAAAAAGATTATAAAAGTATAGATTTAGATATATTAGGAAGAAACTCTTTATATCAATTGATTTGTACTGCATTTACTCAACTAGGGAAAAAGAAACTGGCTCATCTATTAATAGAGGATCATACTTATGATGAAATACAACAAAGACAGCAGGCTGTCAAAGAATTGGCCAATAATCCTGAATTTGTTTTAAAACTGGAAACACTTGGAGCTATGATTCCCTCACAGAAAGCCAACTGGATTGATCAATGGATGGATTATATGAAAACACATCAAGTCTCATCTCTCACACCTTTTCTATTTGTATTACCTGTAATTGTATGTTTAAGTCTTATTTGTGTTATATTTCACTGGTATATGCCTTATAGTCAGGTTGTTTTAGAGATTGGAGTTGTTTTGCAGCTTTGTTTTGCTTTTTTGCGATATTTTCAACATCAGGAAATGTTTCAACCAATTGCATATCTTTCTTCAGGATTAGAAAGTTATGCACATATTTATGCACAAATTGTGAATAACTCTTTTGATTCATCATATTTGAAGTCGCTCCAATCTTGTCTATGTGAAAAAGACGATGCCGTTACAGCCATTCATCGCTTAGCAAATATAAGTCAGAAAATGATTTATCGTCAAAATATTTTTGCTTTTATTTTATTGAATGCATTGGGTCTTTTTGATTTTTATATTCATTATCAATATGCCAAGTGGCTGAAAAAATATCAACAGCGAATACCAGAATGGTTTGATGCCTTAGCAGAAATAGAAGCTTTAATGAGTTTATCTATTTTAAAGATAGATCATTTTGATGTGGTATTACCAGAAATTCAGGAAGAAAAAGTCCTTTCTTTTCAAGATTTAAGGCATCCATTGATAGACCCTAAACAGGTTGTTGGTAATGATTTTTCTATGCAGGAATCTTTATGTATCATCACTGGTTCTAATATGTCTGGTAAGACAACTTTTATGCGTACAATTGCCCTCAATCTTGTTTTGGCTTATGCAGGAGGATATGTTTTTGGAAAACAAATGCTATGTTCACCTATGCATATGATGACATCAATGCGTGTCAAAGATAATGTTGAGGAAGGAATTTCAACATTTTATGGAGAATTACTGCGTATTAAAGATATGATTGATTTTTCTAAAAATCAAAAACCAATGATTTGTTTTATTGATGAGATTTTTAAAGGGACTAATTCATTAGATCGTATTGCTGGGGCAAAAGCAACTATTGAAAAGTTATCTTTACCTTATGCCTATGTTTTTTTAACAACACATGATTTAGAACTTGGTCAATTGAAAAGGCAAAATTATCATTTTGATGAATACTATCAGGATCAACACATATATTTTGATTATCGAATAAAAAAGGGACCATCTCAAAGTTCTAATGGACAATTTTTATTAAAACAAGTAGGAATCCTTGATGAATAGAGGAGGGGGAATTGTATATGAAAGAAAAAACAATGAGAGATATGTTTAAATTAACTTTTGGAGAAGAAGTAGGGAATGCTGTGAGTCATGGTGTTATGGCACTGATTTATTTATTATTATTGCCATTTGTTGCAGTTTATTCCTATATTCAAGGTGGTATTATTCGTAGTGTAGGCGTTTCTATCTTTATGATTTGTATGTTTTTAATGTTCTTGATTTCTACAATATATCATAGTATGGCTTATGAATCACAACAGAAATATATTTTTAGAAAATTAGACCATATTTGTATATATTTAGCTATTGCTGGAAGTTATACACCAGTCGCATTATGTGTTGTTAAAGGTTGGGTTGGAATTTTGATTTTGGTAATACAATGGTCTGCTGTTTTAGCGGGAATACTATTAAAAGCCATCTCAAAAAAATCATATCCGATTTTGTCTACTGCAATTTATTTAATCATGGGATGGGTTGCTATCTTATTTATTCCATTCCTGATTCATTCATCTTTTTGGTTTTTATTCTTCATTGTTTTAGGTGGAGTTATGTATTCAGTGGGGGTATTCTTTTATGCAAAACATAAAAAATTCTTTCATTTTGTTTGGCATCTTTTTATTAACTGTGCCAGTATTCTTCATTTTATTGCGATTGTATTCTTTATGTAAAAAAGCCTGGAGATTGGATTAGGTCCCATCTCTAGGCTTTATTTGTCTTCTGAATCAGGATAGAAAGTATCTAATATTTTTTCAGCAATCATTTTATATTGATTGCTTAAGAAACAAATCAACAACAATAAGATAACCATATGATCTGGATTATCTAAATTCATATGATGTTCTTCAACGACAGTACAAGTAGAAACTGTAATATCATGAGATAACTGTTCTTTAATTTCTAGAAATTTATTGTAAATAGGTTCTATTTCTTCGATGTGTTCATGATAAGGTTGAAGAACTTTTTTGATTTCCTGAATGGAGATAGTGTTTTTTAATGAATATATAAGTAACATCTGTAAAATATGGTCTTTTGAATATTTTTTTCCTTTGATAGGTTTGATTAAACCTTCCTTAGAATAATTATTAATCATTGTTTTGGTAAGAAGTTTATCATCTTCGTGACGTTTGTTATTTGCAAGATTGATATCAAACAATGTCATAATCTGATCCATATATAAATCAAGAGAAGGAATATCCTCGGATTTTAATGAGCTCATATTTTCAATTTGTTTAAGAATATTGTCAAATGTTTCATTGTTCATAAAATCACCTCATAGATAATATACATGATTTTATAAAAAATAACAATATCTCGTTGACAAATGCTATAAATAAAATATAATAAATATATAAAGTAGTATTGAAAACTACATAAAAAGGAGTTGAAAATATGAATAAGTTGTTTCAAAAAGCAAAAGATCCTATTAGTAGTGAAACACATTTTATAGGTGCCTGTTTATCGTTATTGGGTTTATTCATTATGATTTTTGTAGGAGTTCATAAAGAAACGACGCCATCAATCTTATGGGCTGGAATTATTTTTGGAATCTCTTTGATTGCATTATATAGTGCAAGTTCGATTTATCACTTTTTTAATGGAAGTCAGAAAATAAATACAATTTTAAGAAAATTGGATCATTCTATGATTTATGTTTTGATTGTAGGAACATATACTCCAGTGGTGATATCATGTATGCCAGCACCACATTCATATTATTTTTTAGCTGTTTTGTGGAGTGTTGCGATTATAGGAATTCTATTAAAAATATGTTGGCTAAATGCCCCACGTGCTATCGCAACAGCTATCTATTTAATATTGGGTTGGTCCATTGTCTTTGATTTTCAATCTTTTAGTGGCATTTCTTTACCATGTTTAGCATTGATTGCTTGTGGTGGAATTGCCTATTCTATTGGAGCATTTATATATATATTTAAGAAGCCAAATTTGAGTGAAAGATTTGGATTTCATGAACTTTTCCATATTTTTGTCATTATGGGGTCTGTTTTTCATTATTTAGCTATCGTCATTTTTATTCTATAAAAAGCATTATCTATGCTTTTTTTCTTTGCTTTATATCATATTTTTGCTTATAATAGGAAATGGTGATAAAAGGATGAAAAAAATGAAATTAACATATCAAGCAATATTGCTATATATTATGACTTTTCTTGTAATCGTTATTGGCGATCAAATGACAAAGGTTATTATCAATCATACTCTTTCATATGGTGCAAGTTATGCAATTATAGATAACTTTTTTTACTTTACCTCTACTCATAACACAGGAGCAGCGTGGGGGATTTTAGCAGGAAGAATGAGTCTGTTTTTTATTGTCTCTTTGTTAGCGGCAGTAGGCATTATTTATTATTTTATTAAATCTGAACCTTATCAAAAATTAACACGTTTTGGACTGGTGCTTGTATTTGGAGGATTGGTTGGTAATTTAATTGATCGTCTTGTTTTTGGATATGTCAGAGACTTTATTGATTTTATTATTTTTGGTTACAATTTTCCTGTCTTTAATGTTGCTGATATTGCTATCACAGTAGGTGTTGCTTTGGCCATTTTAGAATTTGGAATAGAGGAGTATAAAGCATGGAAACTATCAAAATTACAGTAGAAATAGAAAATGTAGGTCAAAGACTTGATAAATTTTTAACTCTTAATTTGAAAAAAATGTCAAGAACTCAAATTCAACAATTGATTCATAACAAGAATGTTATGATAAATGATAAAGTTGTGAAAGCAAGTTATAAAGTGGAAGCTGGAGATATTTGTTGTATTATGATTCCTGAACCTGAAAACACAGATATTTTACCAGAAGATATTCCATTGGATATAGTTTATGAAGATCAGGATGTCGTTGTTGTTAATAAACCAACAGGAATGATTGTGCATCCATCAGCGGGAATTTATTCAGGAACATTAGTCAATGCGTTATTGTATCATTGTCATGATTTATCAGGCATAAATGGTGTGATGCGACCAGGTATTGTTCATCGTATTGATAAAGAAACAAGTGGATTACTGATGGTAGCCAAAAATGATATGGCTCATCAAAGTTTAAGTCAGCAATTACAGGAACATACTGTGGTAAGACGATATATCGCTTTGGTTCATGGTTTAATTCCTCATGAATTTGGACGTATCGAAGCTCCTATTGGTCGTGACCCTCATGATAGACAAAAGATGACATGTACAGATAAAAATGCGAAAGAAGCCATTACCAATTTTAAAGTTATCGAACGTTTTAAAGATATGAGTTTAGTGGAATGTCGATTAGAAACAGGAAGGACACATCAAATTCGTGTCCATATGCAATACATTGGTTATCCTGTTTATGGAGATCCTCAATATGGTTTAAGACGTGATGATACAACTTATGGTCAATATCTTCATGCTAAAGTTTTAGGTTTTATTCATCCAAGAACGCATGAAGAAATGTATTTTGAAAGTGACTTGCCAGATTTCTTTGTAAAAAAAATAAGTGAGTTACGTCGTGAAAAGGGGGAATAACAAATGTCAAAAGTGATTAGCTGGGATCAGTATTTTATGGGAATTGCAAAGTTGTCAGCATATCGATCAAAAGATCCAAACACACAAGTCGGAGCATGTATAGTAAGTCCAGAAAATAAAATTGTAGGTGTTGGCTACAACGGATTACCTTGGGGATGTGAAGATGATGAATTTCCTTGGGATAATCGCGAAGGGGAGATGTATAATACCAAATATCCTTATGTTGTGCATGCTGAATTGAATGCTATTTTAAATAGTATTCAAAATTTAAAGGGTTGTCGTATATATGTATCCTTATTTCCTTGTCATGAATGCGTGAAAGCTATTATTCAAAGTGGTATTCAAAAAATTATCTATGAAGATGATAAATATAATGATACACCAAGTGATCGTGCTGCAAAACGCATGTTAGATGCTGCCGGTGTTGTTTATCAGAAAATGGAGCGTTTTGATATTTCTATTATGTAAAAAATCCTAAAATAGGATTTTTTTGTTTATAATAAAAAAAAGAATGGTTAGCCATTCTTACTGTTCTTTCAATAATGCTTTTACACGTTTTGTATTAGTGAAATTCAACTTAACAACTTTTGTTAAAATATTTTCACCATATTTAGAAGCAATTTTTGCTGCAACAACATCAACTTGAGAACTTGTTCCACGAAGTAAATTCATCTTTAAGCTTTTTGTCATATTAGCAAAATATTGTAAATATGCATATTGAGACAAAATTTCTGCTGCTAATACTGCCATGTATTTCTTTTCAGCATCTGAAACAAACATGAGATCTTTAACAACAATAACTTCATTTTTTAAATAATTAAAATATGTCTTTGGAGAAACAAATTGATTAATCACTTTTACCTTTACATTTTGTTTGACTTTCTGCATAACATTCACTGTTGCCTGATTGTAGAGTTTTGATTTTATATTAGCTTGGTTAAATCCATCATGAATCATTTTATTGTAATGTGAATTATCAAGAATCAAAAGGCTATAAATCAATTTATCCTTTATTAATTTTGCACATTGAACAATTTCACGATTACTTAAAGCGGTTATATCATCGATTTTGAGTTCTTTTAAAAGCTCTATATCTTTTTCCGTGACATAACAAGACACAACACATATAGGACCTAAATAATCAGCTGAACCAGTTTCAGCACATCCAATATGATGATACGGAAAAATATCTTTATCATTTATTGTTATATTAGCTAATTCTTTTGCAATTTTCTTTGACCAGTGTTTGGCTTCCTGCAAAGCATTGTTCCCTGAAAACTCAACAGTATTATTATCTCTAGCGATAATATCGCAACCGATAGCATGTGCTTTAAATATAAGGTTTGTGACATCAACTGGAACCATTTGACTATCGTAATATTTTTTCATTTTCTCCAATGTATTTTGATTGACTTTAAGTATAATTGGTTCCACGTTTATCACCTCATTCTTATTTTAACATAATTTTGTCAATTTTGACAGAACATTTTTCAAATGTTATAATAACGGCGTTTATAAGGAGGGTTTTTCTTGAATTTTTTTTCTATAGATTTGATTTGTATCGTCTTTTTGATGATTATGGCGATTTTTGGCTATATAAAAGGCTTTATTACAAGGCTTTATGATGTTATCAGTTTTTTGATTGTATTATTTCTTGTGTATTTATTATCAGATCCTCTTGCTTCCGTTTGGAAAGTCTATCAGTATCAAGAAACTGATTTGATATCATCCATGTTTGGTGCAATGATAAACAAAATAATAATTGCATTGATTTTATTTATCGTTTTAATGATTATAAAAAAGATAGTTGGTCATTTCATAAAACCACTTTTAAAAGGTTTGATGCATACTTTTTCTTTAACAACTTTTGTAGATCGTTTTTTAGGTATAATCTTAAGTGTTATAGAAGGTGTAATTTATATATATCTGATTTTGGTGTTTATCTATATTCCTTTTTTTGAAAACAGTAAGCAGCAGATTGAAAATTCACAAATTGCTCATGCTATTACACAATTAGTGCCAGAAGTCAGTCAATCAGTTATGGATATTCAAGTTCTTCAGCATCAGGATGAAAATTTAGATCAATATTCTTTAGATGTTTTGACACGTTTAACGTTCAATGCGCTGGATTTAAATTTAATTAATGAAGAAGACGCTTTGAAAATTTTTGAAGAATATATTCTTAATCAAGAACAGACAAATTCACTTCAATTGACAGATTCACAGGCTCAGAAATTAAGAGAATTATTAGAAAATTCAAATTATTCAACACAACAAATCCAGAATATTTTATCTGAAATGAAAGGATGAGATAGGATAATGAAAACAATATATGAAACGTTAGAAATGAATGTGATTCAACAAAAATTAAAAACTTTTTGTGCATCATCTATGGGAAAAAAACAAATCGATGATTTAGCTGTGTTTTCGGATGAAGATGATCTCAATGAGGCATTGGATAAAGTAGATGAAGCTATGAAGCTCATTAATATTCAAGGGAGAATGCCTTTGGGTGGCTTAAGTGATATCTCATTAAGTTTAAAAAAAGCGAATCGAGATGGTTCTTTAAATGGTGAAGAATTGTTGCAGATACAGGCGCATTTAGAATGTATTGTCAATGTTCAAAACTATTTCAATGCTAGTGATATTTCAACTCATTATTTAACTGAATTGGCCGATGGTTTAGAACCACATACACATTTGTTGGATGAAATCAGAAGATGTATTGCTGCTGATGGAACAATGAATGATCATGCCAGTCCTCAACTTTATCATATTCGTAAACAAATCAAAAGTTTACAGTCACAAGTCAGATCAAGGATGGAACATCTCGTGAAAGAAAATCAGGACTTTTTGTCTATTGATCAAATGACTTCAAGAAATGATCGTCTGGTCTTACCAGTATCTATTTCTTATAAAAATCAGGTTCAGGGATTGGTTCATGCCCAAAGTGCAACAGGACAAACTGTTTATATTGAACCTGCTGATGTTGTCAATATGAATAATCAAATCAGCCTTTATGAGGCACAAGAAAAAGAAGAAATCCAAAAGATTCTTTATCAACTTTCTCAAATTGTCAAAGGTCATTATCATCAATTTCAATTTAATTTGGAGATATTGGCTGAATTAGATTTTATTTTTGCAAAAGCACAACTAGGTGTTTCCTTTCATTGTACACGCCCAATCATTGAAAAAGATGGTGATGTTTTATCCTTTATTGAAGCTAGACATCCATGCATTGATCAAAATAAAGTGATTGCCAATGACATTATATTAAAAAAACAGAGAGTTTTACTGATTACAGGTAGCAATACAGGTGGGAAAACAGTGACATTAAAAACCGCAGGACTATTGTCTTTTATGGCGTTATGTGGTTTGCCTGTCCCTGCAAGCGAAGCTACTGTTCCATTATTTGATCATATTTTTGTAGATTTGGGAGATGAACAGTCTATCGAACAGTCTTTATCTACATTTTCCAGTCATATGATGAAAATCATTGATATTCTCAAATATGCAAGTTCTTCAAGTTTAGTTATTTTAGATGAAATTGGTTCGGGAACTGATCCTCAAGAGGGAGAAAGTCTTGCGGAAGCTATTTTATCTCGCTTTATTGATATGAAATCTTTTGTGCTGGCAACAACACATTATGGAAGACTCAAAACATTTGCTCAAGAACATCCTGAGATTCTTATGGCATCAGTCACTTTTGATATGGAATCTATGAAACCGACATATCATCTTCAGCTGGGAAGTATTGGGCAATCTTATGCTATTGAAATTGCAGAGCTTTTAGGAATGGATCAACACATTGTTGAGAGTGCTCGTCTTATTAAAGAAAGCTCTATGAGTGAACATGAAAAACTGATGGAATCACTGCAAAAGCAAGAAGACATTCTCCAACAGAAGGATGAACAGCTAAAGCTAGCACAACAAGAAACTCAGCTGCTGAAACAAAAATATGAAAAACAATTGAAACAGTTAGAAAATCAAAAAATGCAATTGATTGAGAAAGCTAAGGATGAAGCCAATCAAATTGTTGAAAAAGCAAAAGAAGATGTTCAAGATATTTTGGATACAATGAAACAATCTTCTCTTAAACAGCATGAAGTGATTCAGACAAAACATGATTTAGATAAACTTAAATTTGTAAAAGAAGAAGTTTCTTTTAAACAGGATCATGAATTACATGTTGGTGATCATGTTCGTGTCATCAAAATGAATAGAGAGGGAGATATTGTTGAGATTTTAAAAAATCATATGATTATGGTATCTTTATCAGGATTAAATATTAAACTTCATGAAGATGAAGTGGTCTATTTACATCCTCCAACAAAAGTCAAAAAAGTGAAAAAGGCATCTGTTAAGAAATCTTCTGTCCAAAAAACGGGAACTTATGAACTCAATATTATTGGAAAAAGATATGAGGAAGCTATGGATATGGTAGATAAATTTTTAGATGATGCCATCGTTCTAGGTTATCCACATGTTCGTATTATTCATGGAATGGGAACAGGCGCACTTAGAAAAGGAATAAGAAAAATTTTAGAAAAGAACAAAAATGTAGTCTCTTATCGTGACGGAGGACCTAATGAAGGCGGATTAGGTGCGACACTTGTTTATTTTGAATAATGAATACATTGATAAAAAATAAACTCTCTTTATTGCCATCTTCGCCTGGATGCTATCTTATGAAAAATAAAGAGGGTAAAGTTATATATGTTGGAAAAGCAAAAAAACTAAAAAATCGTGTTCATTCTTATTTTGTGGGGGCTCATAATTATAAAACAACAAAACTTGTGAGTGAGATAGAGGATTTTGATTATATTGTCACTGATAGCGAAAAAGAAGCACTGCTTTTAGAAATTAATCTTATTAAGGATTATGCACCACAATACAATATTATGTTTATGGATAATACGTATTATCCATATATTCAAATGACAAATGAAAAACATCCTCGCTTACGTATCGTGCGTAATGCTAAAGAAAAAAAGGCTAAGCATTTTGGTCCGTTTCCAGATGCAACAGCGGCTAGAGAAACCTTTAAATTGTTAAATCGTCTTTATCCTTTAAGAAAATGCAATCACATTCCTAAAAAACCATGTTTATACTATTCTTTAGGACAGTGTCTGGCTCCATGTATTCAGGATGTTGATGAAAATATATATGTTGATATCAAAAAATCCATTACGAAACTATTGAATGGTGATATTAAAGAAAAGGTTAATGAACTTACAGACAAAATGAGTAAAGCGAGTGAGGAATTGAATTTTGAACAGGCCAAAGAATATAGAGATCTGATTTCTCATATTCGTTATGTGACTGCTAAACAGCATGTCCAGTTTAATGATCAGATCGATCGAGATATTTTAGGTTATTATATAGATCATGGTTATTTAAGTATTCAATTGTTTTTTATGCGTCATGGAAAATTATTATCTCGTGATTTGAATTTAATTCCAATTGAAGATAATGTTCAAGATAGTTTACAGCAATTTATGGTCACTTTTTATCAAAACAATACGTTACCTAAAGAAATTCTAGTGCCACAGGATATGGATGTTGATTTGCTTGTGGAAATTCTTGACTGTAAAATATTAAAACCACAAAAAGGAAATAAAGCATCACTTGTTCAAATGGCTATTGAAAATGCGAAAGAATCTTTAGAAAAAAAGTTTCAGCTTATGGAAAAAAACGAAGCAGCAACTATCGGTGCCATTCAGCAATTGGGAGAAATTTTGCATATTCAGCCACCACATATTATAGAATTGTTTGACAATTCTAATATACAGGGCGCTTATGCTGTGGCGGGAATGGTTTGCTTTAAAGATGGTGTGCCTTCTAAAAAGGACTATCGCAAATTTAAAATCAAAACTGTTGAAGGGCCTGATGATTATGGTAGTATGCGTGAAGTTATTTATCGTCGCTATTATCGTGTTTTAATGGAAAAGCTAACACCACCTGATATGATTATAGTGGATGGGGGATTGGGACAAATTCATGCGGCACAGGAAGTTATTGATTCTTTAGGAATGAATATTCCAGTGTGTGGACTCGCCAAAGATGATAAGCATTCAACAGCTATGCTTTTAGACACAGAAGGCAAGCCTGTTTCTATTCATCCAAAAAGTGAATTGTTTTTTCTCTTAACACGTATGCAAGATGAGGTCCATCGTTATGCTATTAGTTTCCATAAAAATGTACGTTCTAAGTCTTTATTTTCATCAACTTTAGATCAAATTGAAGGAATTGGTCCAAAAAGAAAAAAACAATTATTACAACATTTTAAAAGTGTTAAAAGAATGAAGGAGGCATCTTTGGAAGAACTTATGGAAGTTGTTCCAGAAAAAGTTGCAAAAGATCTTTATGAATCTTTGCATACAAATGAGCACAGCTCATGATATTCTCTCATATATTAATTTGGGAGGGTTACCATGCATTCCTTATTAACAAAACGTGAGAAAGAGATATTTACCCTTTTGGTAAAATCTTATACAACAAAAGAAATTGCACAACAATTATATATCAGTGAAAAGACAGTCCGTAATCATATTTCTAATGTGATTCAAAAGCTTGGTGTTGAATCTCGTATTCAAGCTGTCTTGGAACTTGTGAAGATGAAAGAGATTGATTTGTAGAAATCAATTTCTTTTCTTTAAAAATAAGACAATATGTATTATAATAACCAAGAAAGGGTGATGAGATGAAATTAAAGATTTGGCATTTATTTCTGGTGATTACCATTTTATTTAGTTGCTCTTTTTATATTGTTAATCTCCATTTTGATAAATTTTATAGAGTCAATGGTATTAACAATGATAATCGTTTTTTTATTGAAAAGTATTTAAGTAGTGAGGAACAAGAATATTTAATAGATAATCAGATATCGATTGATTTATTTATTGATTATATTGAGTATGATGATTTTCAATTAGTTAATTATCAATATTATAATTTATTAAAGGAAACAAATCGTTATCAGAAAGTTGAAGATATATTGGAAACCGGAAATTCATTAGCTACACGTTTGGAATATTTATATCGCCAGCAGGCATATAGTCAGGCTGAAATATTGGTACATAATGGATTGGAACTGGCTTTTTTAAATACTGAGAATTTTAATTTTGATTACATCAACATCTATACATTAGTGAAAAAATTATATGATGAAAATGATTATTCATATATTCAAGATAGTGAAAAGTATATTTTGAATTTACAGGATATGGGGTATGATTCTCTAAAGGATATTGAGAATATTATGACTATGTTAACACAGGCATATGATCAGTCATCATTAGATCATTTATTGTCGGCGACTTTACCGGCGGATACTCATATTGTTTTTGATCCATATGAATTAGATACATTAGTTAATGAGCAGAATTATATAGGTGAATATGAACCAGATGACTTGTTATTGGTACAAGATATTCCAAGAGTGAGATATACAATGTATTTACAAAAAGATGCGTATAATGCGTTGTTGAAGATGTATGCGGATTTAAGTCAGGAATATAAAGGTTTTTTACTAAGAAGTGCCTATCAGTCAGCACAAATGTTATCAGATGATGAAGTGGGATATAATGAAGCACAACTTGGTTTGACTATTGAAGTGACACAATCTGAATTGTCATACCAAGATTTTGCAAAGACAGAGATGTCCAAATGGTTAGAAGAACATGCTCATGAGTATGGCTTTATTTTAAGGTATCCACAACGTAAAGGATCTATTACAAATCATGCTTATGATGCTCATATCTATAGATATGTTGGGAAATCTTTGGCACAGTCTTTATATGAATCTAATTTAACATTAGAAGAATATCAATTACAGAATAAGGGAGAATAATTATGAATAATCCAATTGGAATCTTTGATTCAGGAGTAGGGGGATTAACTGTTCTTGACTATATGCGAGAACAATTTCCTCATGAAAATATGATTTATATTGGGGATAATGCACATTGTCCTTATGGAGATAAAACGAAAGAACAGCTTTTATCATATACGCGTAAAATTTGTGAGTATTTTATTGCTCAAAAAGTGAAAATGATTGTTTTGGCCTGTAATACAACAAGTGCAAATGTACTAGATGAGTTACAGAAATTATATCCACAAACTCCTATTGTTGGTGTTATTCATTCTACTATTCATGAGTTTCTGGCACGTCATCATCAGAACGTTTTGGTGATTGCCACAACAGCAACAATCCAATCACATAAATATAGAGATCTGATTTTAGAATATGATTCTCAGGTTCAAGTTCATGAGCTGGCAACACCTAAACTTGTCCCCATTATAGAATCAGGGGCTTATAAACAGGGGGTTCAGTCACTTTTATCTGAATATTTATCTCCATATAGACAAAAGATAGATGCTTTAATTTTGGGGTGTACACATTATCCAATTTTGTTAGAACAAATTCAAGAAGTGATTCCTGATATTGATTATATTTCTAGTAGTGCTTCTATTTGTCAGGAAGTTGCCTCATATCTTAAAAACCATCAATTACAGAATCAATCTCTGGATGCTGGAAGTATCCACATTTATACAACTGGAAATGTCGATTCTTTTGTTCAATCTTCAATAGGTTTTTTTGAGTATCAGCACTTAAAAGCCAAACATCTTGATTTAAAAAAAGGTTCATTATGAATCTTTTTTTCATATTTTCGATTTTTTTACATATGTTATGATGAGGTGGCAACATGAATAAGAAAATAATCATGATCGCGATAGTCATAGCATGTTTAACATATGCTTCGTTTCTTTATTTAAAAAAGGATGATGATCAGCAGGTTGAAGAAACAAATATAGAAACCATTATTTATAAAGATGAAGAAGGAGATTTGATTCCTGTTAATGTGAATGTTCATAATCAAATGGAAATGGAAACTGATATAAGAAATAAACTGGATTTAATGAAATCTTCTCAAATGGAGTCCTATGGTTTATATCCGCTTTTTGATTCTCGATTAGAAATACAGTCTTTAGAATTGGAAGATGGTGTTTTATCAGTTAGTTTTAATGATTACTTATATTCCAATCAAGATGCACTTGATATTTTAGAGGCATTAACTTATGTTTTCACTGATTATGATGATGTACAGCAATTAAAATTACAAATAGATGGTCAAAATATAACTTACTTACCTAATAGTATAATACCTTTAAATCAATTAACAAAAAATCTTGGTTTAAACAATTTTGAAGAGGCTTCATTTCTCTTACATCAGAGTATACCCGTTATGATTTATCGTGAAAAAAATATCCATGATTATCTATACTATGTTCCCACGATTTTAAGAATTAATGAGAATGATTCATTAGAAGATCAAGTTCAAACAATCTTGAATCATTTGAATAGCCAAATCAATTTGTTAAGTGTATCGCAGGAAGATAATGTTTTAAATATTGAACTTGATTCTAATATCTTATTGGATAATGAGACTATTGATCATACTTTAGAAGAACTGATTGTTTTATCTTTAACCTCATTAGAGGGTGTTGATGATGTACAAATTCTTATTAATGGAGAAAATGTAAGAAATCAGGAAACTTCACAAATTTTTTATAACTATATCAAAATGTAGAAGTTTTTGATATAATAATCTTTAGGTGGTGCGCCAGTTCGGTGCAAATTATCTAGTTAGGTGAAATTCCTAACCTTACAAAGTCTAGCCAACAGTAA
>CALUZM010000030.1 GCA_944325245.1 uncultured Massilimicrobiota sp.
CAACTTCTTCAGAACAGTTACAAGATAGCAATAAAAGAATCGAAAATTTTAAAAAGAATATATATGAATTAAAAAAATTATCAGTAGATGAATTACATAGATTTAATTATACAGATTCACAAATTGAAGCCATTAAAACATATGATGATTTAGAAGCTAAAAGTGTAAAAGCTGTCACTACTGTTAAATTTAATGTTAAGAAGAACCAATTGAGCTATGACTCTAAATCAGGTTTATCTACAGTTAAAGCGACAGTGAATTTTACATGGAACGGTTCACCACAAGAATGGGGCAGAGATTGTTTTGCTATGACTTATGAAGCTGATAACAATCATAATTTTAAAAAAGTAACAACAGTTAGTTCTTCTTTGAAATATAAAGAATGGAAATCTGCAACAAACGTAAAAACATGGACCAAATCAGCAACTAAGAAAGGTGATCAAGGAGTTATGGATCATATGGCTGGGATTTTCCTTTAAAGGTAAAAGGCGATAAATATTATGCGTATTTATATAGTGGTAGTTTTACAAGCATGGGTATTGTTAGTGGAAAATTAAAATATTTTAATACTCGATATATGTACGGTCACAAGTCTTTTGCTGTGGCAGCAAGTTTTGGAATTTCAATTTCAAAAGGTGCTTCAGCTGGCATCACTTTTAGCGCAGAAACGCTATATACAAGTTATCCTAGTAAAAAGGGAGGCATTGTTATTTTTTTCTTAAAAGGAGGTTATGAGCAAAAAAATGAAGAAATTGTTATGGATTGTATGTGTGTTCTTTTTAAGTGTTATATTGTTTGCGATTATCCATTTATTATTCGTTAATTTTATATTGATCATTCTTGGAGATACAGTTATTGAGTTTAATCTTTTATTGTTATTGACAGGTATATATCTTTTGGAAGGAATGATTGGAGTTGGAGTGTATATTTTGAAAAAAATAATACATAAAAGAATACTATATTTTAAGGTGGGATTGAAGAATCTACCTTCTTTATTTGGTTAGGGGTAAAGGGTAATAAAAGGTTGTATAATTTAATTCCATTAAAAAGGAATAGTGATTATCGTTTATTGAAACAGCTTTTGTAATTTTGTTCGCATTATCTAGAAAGAAAATCTTTGATCATGATATTTAGCGGTTCGAGTTATCACATAGTAGTGACACCATTTTAAAAGATACAAGCTTTATAAGTTTGTCATTCATAAAAGATAGTGATTATATATTTACTATTTTTTTGTCTCAAAAAATGATTTTGATTTCGAAAAGATATGAGTAATAAATATGGAAAGTGTATGAACATAAAATGATAACAAAAAAATATTTCATATTGTTTTCATGAAATTTCGACATTATTAGAGAGATAATGATGATTATTGACAGAATAAAATATAAAAAAGAACAAAAAAATCGAAAAATAATGATTTAAAATAACAATTTTCTATGATTTTTATGTAGATATTGTAAAATGAGGATAGGAGGTGTAGAAAAATGTTGATAGAACATGTTTTAGAATGTGTTGATGGTATATATGAAGATATGATGTCAGAACATTCTATGGAATTAGAAGCAACAATACATAAGTTAGAGAAAGTTGCACATAACGATACAGAGGATTTTATAAAAAAAGGTATTATGTTATCATTAACAATGTGTTTGAATCAGGTAGATTTTCATGATGAATTATTTGAAGGACTGTTGAATGATAATTTAGAACATATGATTCAATATATTCCAGATATGAAAAAGAGTATGACTGTACATATATCAGTGAGAGGATTAGAAGAATACATTTATCGTCGTATGAATGTGCCTTGTGGAATGACTTTGGCTGATTTGGCTTATTATATTTTGGCTGCTTTTCGAGCTGAAGGACATCATTTATTTACTTTTGTCACGAACCAGGGTAAATTTGGTTGTGATAGATGTGAAGAAGAAATGATCGATGGCTATGCGGCAGATATGACTTTGACAAATCTTGATTTACAAAAAGGAAGTCAATTAACTTTATGGTATGATTTTGGTGATGATTATTATTTTGATATAGAGATTTTAGATATTGAATCACATCAAGATATACAGAGTAAAGAGGATGTCTATATTACTTCAGGTGAAGGTTATGGAATCTGGGAAGATGAGCATCAAATGCTTGATTTATATTATCATGATCACGAGGCTTTTATTGAAGCAATCGATGATATCGGTTTAGACGAAGATGATTTTATCTTTGATGAATTTGATAAGGATACTGTCAATGAGCTTTTATTTGAGGAGTATGACTTTCTACAAAATGTTTATGAGAATTTTGATGAATCATATTGAAAGAATGACTATTTTATAAAATAAATAGAAAAACATTTGACAATATCAAAGAAATTGCTATAATGTACTAGTGCAATAAATGATAGCAGCACATAGAGTGTTAGCCCATGCGTTTGTGACATAGGGATGTAAAGTATCTTGCTGCAAAGAGAAATACTTAGTGCAAACACAACCTAACTGATCTATGATGTTATTGTTTTATGCCAAATAAAACAATAGGAGGAAAGAAAATGTCACGTTATACTGGACCACAATGGAAAAAATCTAGACGTTTAGGTTTTTCTACATTAGAAACTGGTAGAGAATTATCAAGAAGACCATATGCACCTGGTCAACATGGTCAAAAAAGAAAAAAATTAACTGAATATGGATTACAATTAGCTGAAAAACAAAAAGTAAGACATATGTATGGAGTGAATGAAAAACAATTCCATAACACATTCAAAAGAGCTGGAAAAATGGAAGGAGTTACTGGTTACAATTTCTTCTGTTTACTAGAATCAAGATTAGATAATGTTGTTTATAGATTAGGTTTTGCAACAACAAGAAGACAAGCAAGACAATTAGTTAACCATGGACATATCTTATTAAATGGTGTGAAAACTGATATTGCTTCTTGTCAAGTTAAAGTTGGAGATGTTGTTTCTGTTAAAGAACGTTCTCGTTCATTAGAAATTATTAAAAATGCTTTAGCATCTCAAACTCATGTACCAGGATTTGTTGAAGTTGATGCTGATAAAATGGAAGGAAAATTAATCAGATTACCTGAAAGATCAGAATTAAATCAAGAAATCAATGAATCACTTATCGTAGAATACTATAACCGTAAAGGATAAAATACGGTATCAATTAAGGTATTTGATAGCTGGATTACAGTTATTGAATACCTTTTATTGTTTTTTGCATAAGGTTTCAAGTGTGGGAATTTGGAAAAAGATGATGAAATACCTTTCTATTTATGATAAAATAGAGGATAAGGAAAGAAAGGACTTTTTTGATATGAATGAAATAATGGGGTTTATTGAACAGATTGGTATACAAAATCTCATCTTTATCGTTATTGGTATTGTTGTCGTCATTGTACTACTTTTATTTTTAAGAGGGATGAGATTAAGAAAATATAGAAAATTAATTGTTGATGTTGAAAATCGTATGAATGGTGTGAAATCATTACCACTTCAATATCGTTTAGGGAGAGTTCACAGTATATCTAAAAATATGCCTGAAGTCGCAGAAAAATATGAAGAATATGCACAGGAATTTGAACGTATTTCTGATTATCAGAAAAATGAATTAGCTGTTTTGGTTAATGAAGTGGATGAACAGCTGTTTTATGGGAAATTAAGAAAGATTTCTTCAAAAATGAAAATGCTTGAAGATATGTTAGAAATATATGAAAAAGATTCTCAGGCATTATTAGAAAAAATTGAAGAGATTACAGAAATAGAAAATGTTCAAAGAATTGAAATTATTCGTGTGAAAGAAAAATATCGTCAATTAATTGATCGTTATGAAACAGTACGTTTTAAAATTGAAGATTTTGTGAAGGGAATAGTTAATATTTTTGATAATCTTGATGATGCATTTGTTAAACTTGAAGGTATGATGAATAATCAGCAGTTTGAAGATGCCAAAAAATTGACTCAGGATATTGAAAAGAAAGTAGATTGGCTGAATGGACGATTAGAGGAATTACCTGATTATATTGCCATTGTGAGACAATATATCCCTAAAAAGTGTCAACTTTTAGACACTTTGATTCAGGAAATGTCAAATGGGGACTTCTCTTTAGAACAGTTGAATGTCTCTTCACGATATCAAAATATCAAAGATGTTTTACAGGAAACAACGCAGCATATTCAACATCTTCAGTTAGAAAATGTTGCGGATACTTTAAAAACATTGGTTGATGATATTGATGCTTTGATTAAGGATTTAGAAGTAGAAAAACAATCATATACAGATTTTAAAACAAAATGGGATGATGCTTATACAACAATCACACAAATCTATGATCAATATAAGCAGGCTTTAATCGATCAAAATCGTATTGAAAATCTTTATTTGATTAATGAGGATTATGTAGATATTGAAGAGAAGTATAAAGATTTTGATCAGATATTAAGAGAATCATATGATTTAGAAGAAGAAATGAAGGCTGGAAACTTCTCATATTTACAAATGATTGATAAAGCGGAAAATCTTAAAAAAGCAGCTCTTATGCATCAGGATGATTTAAATTCATTTTTTGCTTTCCGTGATCATTTGTATTTACAGGAACAACGTGCTATTGATGAACTTGAGAATATTAATATTGTCTTATTAGAAATTAAATCAGAAATCAAAAATAAGCATTTGCCTATGATCAATGAGTCTTATAAAGATTATATTCAGGATTCATATGATAAAGCAGCTCAAATTCAGTCTTATCGTATGCATAGACCTGTAGAGTTGACAGAATTATCTAAACGCGTGGATGGCGCAAGAGATGTCATATATAAGTTATATGATAATGTCCATAATTTGATTGTCACTGCTGAAATGGTTGAAGAAGCTATTGTCTTTGGTAATCGTTATCGTTCTAGCTTTTTAGAAGTGAATACAGAATTAACGAAGGCAGAAGTTTTATTTAGAAATGGTGAATATACAAAAGCTTTATCAACAGCTGTTGATATTATTGAAAAAATTCAACCAGGTTCATATGAAAATTTAATTCAAAAAACGAGTGGAAAGTCCTAATTTTGGACTTTTTTAGTGGCTTTTTCTTAATAAAAATGTTATATATACATATAATGAATTGTGGAGGAAAGATATGATTTATTTAGATTATGTATCAACAACACCATTAAATCAGGAAGTTAATCGTATGTATCAATCTCTTTTAAATGATTATTTTGCGAATGCAGATTCATTATATTCTTTAGGGCTAAAAACAAGTGCTTTGATGGAAAAATCAAGAGAATTAACAGCTCAATTATTACACGTTTTACCAGAAGAGATTATTTTTACAAGTGGTGCCAGTGAATCTAATAGCACAGCGATTAAAGGGTGTGCTTTTCAATATCAAAACAGAGGGAAACATATTATTACAACAGCTGTTGAACATTCAAGTGTTTATCAATCATGTGTACAATTAAGAGATGTTTTTGGTTTTGACGTAGATTTTATTTCAGTGGATGAAAATGGTCAGCTTGATCTTCAACAATTAAAAAAAACAATTAGACCAGATACCATTTTCATAACACTTATGTATGTTAATAATGAAGTGGGAATGGTTTTTCCTATTGAAGAAGTTTATCAGATCATTCAAAGAACAAATCCAAAAGTGAAATTACATGTGGATATGGTTCAGGCACTAGGGAAGATTCCTGTTGACTTATCACATGTTGATTTAGCAAGTTTTTCAGCACATAAGATTTATGGATTAAAGGGAAGTGGTGTGTTATATAAAAAATCATCAACTTCAATCATACCACTCATCAATGGTGGACAACAGGAACATCAGTTACGTGGTGGAACATCAAACACAGCAACGCATACAATGTTTGCCAAAACACTTCGATTAGCATTAGAAAATCTAGATCAGAAATATCGCTATGTCACTTCATTAAATCAATATGTGAGAGAACAGTTGTCTCAGATGACAGATGTTGTGATCAATACACCAGCACAACACGTTTCTCCTTATATCTTGAATTTTTCATGTGTAGGATATAAACCAGAAGTTCTTTTGCATGCTTTAGAAATGAATGAATGCTATGTCTCTACAAAAAGCACTTGTTCATCGCATAAAAATGATATTTCTAGAACATTGCAGGCTATGGGGATTGATGAAAACATTGCCAAAAGTGCTATCCGTATTAGCTTTTCTCATCATACGACAAAAGATGAAATTGATGAATTTTTATTTTATTTAAAACAGGTTTTACAAACAATTAAGAAACAGAGGTAATTATCAATGGAATGTAATCATATTTTAGTCAGATTCGGAGAATTGACAACCAAAGGAAAAAACAGAAAATTATTTATTAGAAAATTAACACAAAATACAAAAGAAATATTAAAAGAATTTTCTCATTTAAGATATGAAATGTCTTTTGATCGTTTATATATTTTATTAAATGGAGAAAATCCAGAGGCTGTTTGTCAAAAATTACAGACAGTCTTTGGGATTCATTCTTTTTCACTCTGTTATAAAGTGGAAAGTGATTTAGAAAAAATCAAAGAAGTCTGTCTCCATGTTGTCGAAACAAATGAAGGACACACTTTTAAGATTCAGACAAAACGTAATGATAAAGATTTTCCTCTTCATTCACATGATATTAATACGGCCATTGCTGGATATATTTTTCATCATACATCAAAAGAATTAAAGGTTGATGTTCATCGTCCTGAAATCTTAGTACAGGTAGAATTAAGAAAAGAATGTACTTATGTGATGGATAATACAATCAAAGGTGCTGGTGGATATCCCGTTGGCATTGGGGGAAAAGCCTTGTTGATGTTATCTGGTGGGATTGATTCTCCAGTTGCCGGATATTTAACATTAAAACGAGGTGTAGATATTGAATGTATTCACTATGCTTCACCTCCTTATACAAATGAATTGGCTAGAGAAAAAGTATTAGATTTGGTTGATGTCTTAAGACATTATACGCATGGAAAAATTACAGTACATATTATCCCTTTTACTGATTTGCAGTTAGCCGTATATGATCATTGTGATGAAAGCTATGCAATGACAATTATGCGAAGAATGATGTATAGAATTGCAGAAGGAATTGCGCAAAAGAATCACTGTTTGGCTTTAGTGAATGGAGAAAGTATTGGTCAGGTGGCTTCACAAACATTAGAAAGTATGTCAGTAATCAATGAAGTTATTCGTATGCCTGTCATTAGACCAGTAGCTTGTATGGATAAACTGGAAATTATTGATATTGCTCAAAAAATTGGAACTTATGATATTTCTATTCGTCCTCATGAAGATTGCTGTACGATTTTTACACCAAAACAGCCAGCTACAAAACCAAAAAGTTATAAAGCAGAAGCTTTAGAAGAAACATGGGATTATTCAAAAATGGTTAATGATTGTGTTGAACAATGTGAAACAATAGTGATTGATGACCATTATAAAGAAGTAGATGATTTATTTTAATGAAAAATAATAAAAAAATGAAAATAAATGAATAATTTTGTCACCCTGACACAAACTAATTGTGTCAGGAGGTGAAAGCAATGAACTCAAAAAATTCAAGCAAGAATAGATTAGTTGTTCCTGGTGCTCAAAATGCAATTGATCAGATGAAATACGAAATCGCTAATGAATTTGGTGTCAATCTTGGACCTGATGCAACATCTCGTGCAAACGGATCTGTTGGTGGTGAAATCACTAAGAGATTAGTTGAAATGGGACAAAACCAAATGGCAGGTAGACAATCTCAAAATCGTTAAGCTATAATAAAAAATCCTAGTCATAATGAAATTTATGAGTAGGGTTTTTTTGTCGTTGAAGAAAATGTGTATTCGCTTTCATATTTTTGTTGTGTTTATGACTTAATTTATGTAAAATAAATATATGTTATGTATTGTAGGAGGAATGAAAAATATGACAAAAATTATGGCGGTAAACGCAGGAAGTTCATCATTAAAATTTCAATTATTCGAAATGCCTGATGAAACAGTCATTACATCTGGGATTGTAGAAAGAATTGGAATGGATGATGGTATTTTTACGATTAAATATAATGGAGAAAAGAAAACAACAACATGTCCAATTCCTGATCATCAGGTTGCGGTAGAAATGTTATTAAAAGCATTAGTTGATGAAGGAGTTGTTAAAGAATTAAAAGAAATTGATGCTGTTGGACATCGTATTGTTCATGGTGGTGAATATTTCAGTGATAGCGCCATTGTTGATGATGATGTTGTGGCTAAGGTGGAAGAACTTTGCGAATTAGCACCTTTACATAATCCAGCACACTTAATTGGTTATCGTGCTTTTCAAGCTGTTTTACCTGATGTCAAACATGTATTCACATTTGATACAGCTTTCCATCAGACTTTAGATAAAGAAAGATATTTATATCCACTTCCATTAGAATATTATACTGATTTCAAAGTAAGACGTTATGGTGCTCATGGAACAAGTCATAAATATGTTTCTGAACAGGTTAATGAAATGTTAGGGAATCCTAAAGAATCACGTATTATCGTATGTCATTTGGGAAATGGTGCCAGTGTTTCAGCTGTTTTAAATGGTAAATGTATTGATACATCTATGGGATTTACACCTCTTGCTGGAGTCATGATGGGAACAAGATGTGGCGACGTTGATCCATCAATTATGCCTTATTTATGTAAAAAACTGAATAAAACTCCTGATGAAGTTTTAGAAATTTATAATAAAAAATCAGGTATGCTTGGTATTTCAGGTATTTCTTCTGATTCACGTGATATTGAAAATGCTTTGTTTAAAGAAGGCGATGATAGAGCTTTATTAACAAGTTTATTATATGCGAGAATTGTTTCTAAATACATTGGTGCTTATTATGCAGAATTAGGTGGATGTGATGCCATTGCGTTTACAGCTGGAGTTGGTGAAAATGCAGCTTATTTAAGACGTCTGATTATTGATGATGTTTCAAGAGCATTTGGTGTTTTCTTGGATGAAAAATTAAATGTTGTGAGAAGTGATGAAAACAGAGTCATTTCACACCAATTTTCACAAATTAAAGTCATGGTTATTCCTACAAATGAAGAAGTCATGATTGCCAGAGATACTGTGAGATTGTTAGGACTATAAAAAGTGAGATATATTAAGAACTATAGCGAATCCATTGGAAAAATGGTTTGTTATAGTTTTTTATTTTCATACATTGATATTCATTTGTGTTGTCAGTTCATATTTATGTGATAATATGGTATTATGATAGATATGGGTGATGGAAATGGAAAAAATATTAAAAATAAGAAAAGAATATGAACAGATTGTTTTATACAGACATGTGAATCCTGATTTAGATGCTTTTGGATCACAATTGGGAATGTATTGGACACTTAAAAAGTTATATCCACAAAAAAATATTGTTCTAGCAGGGAATATGGATAGTGACTTATTGAAATATTATGCGCCTTTTGAAATGGGGAAAATTCAAAAAGGGTATACTTTAGGAATTGTTTTAGATACAGCGAATCGTGAACGTATAGATGGGGATATATCTATTTGTGATACAATTTTTAAAATTGATCATCATATTGTGGTTGATTCCTATGGTGATGTCAATTTTGAAGATGATCAGGCTTCTTCATGTAGTGAAATTGTCACTTTACTGATGAAACGTGGTCATGTCGAAATTCCTCTTGAAGCAGCAAATGCTTTATATTTAGGTATTATTGGTGATAGTAATCGTTTCTTATACAGTTCGACTTCAAAAAGAACATTTGAAGCGGCTTCTTATTTATTGGAAATGGGTATTGATATTGAGAGTTTGTATCAGAAATTATATTTGCGTACAAAAAAAGATTTAGAAATTACAAAACATATTTATAATCATTTTCAGCAAGAGGATGGTATTGCCTGGTATTATTTGAGTGACGAAGATTTAAAGATATTAGAAATGAGTAGAGAACAGGGATCATCCTTTGTGAATACATTGGCTAATTTTGAAGAATTTAAAATTTGGATGGCAGTGACTCAAAATAGTAAGGATTATAATTATCGTGTGAGTATTCGTAGTCGTGGTATTGCCATTAATGAAGTGGCGGCTTTATTTCATGGTGGAGGTCATGCTTATGCTTCTGGCGCAACTTTACAATCTTTAGATGAATTAAAGGATCTTATTGAAAAATTAAAGGAGAAAATCAATGAATAATTTATTTGAAAATTTTTTTACAAAAATGACAGGCAATCAGCGCCCTTTTTCTAAACAACATCAGCCACAAAAATATGGAACTTTCAAAGCTTTATTAATTGTATTGATTGTATTTATTATTGTAGAATATTTTGTTTTGATTCCTATTAATTTAAGATCACCAGAATTTGTTTTCTTTTTCTGTATTTTACTGGTTATTTTTATTGGTTTAAGAAGTGTGTTTCAAGCTTCATTTGATAAAACCAATAAAATTATGAGTGGTCTTGTTGCATTGTTGCTAGCATATGTATTTTTAGGGCAATTAATCAGTTCACCTGTATTTTTTGCTTCAAGTTATCAAAAACAATTGAATGTTGATCGTGATGCAGATTTCTATAAAGATAATCCAAAAGTTAATTATCAGTCAATTCCTGTTGTTGATAAGGAAAGTGCTGAGCGTTTAGGTGATCGTAAAATGGGTGAAATCGTTGATTATGTATCACAATTTGAAGTTGATAATGATTATGTACAGATCAATTATCAGGATAAACCTTTTAGAGTCACAACTTTATCCTATAGTGATTTGATTAAATGGTTTACCAATCATGGAGAAGGTTTACCTGCCTATATACGTGTAGATATGGTAACTCAGGAAAGTGAAGTTGTGCGTCTGGATGAAGGCATGAAATATTCTCATTCTGATTTATTTTTCAGAAATATAGATCGTCATTTACGTCTTCATTATCCAACAAAGATGTTTGAAGCACCTTCTTTTGAAATTGACGATGATGGTCAGCCATATTGGGTTGCTCCAACTTATACTTATAAAATTGGTCTTTTTGGTGGTAAAGATATCACAGGTGCTGTCTTAGTGAATGCCATCACAGGAGAATGTCAGTATTATGATATTGGAGAAGTTCCATCATGGATTGATCGTGTCTACCCTTCAGAATTGCTTTTAGAACAATTAAACAACTGGGGAAAATATACACATGGTTTCTTTAATACTATATTCTCTCAAAAAGGTGTTTTAAAGCCAACCGATGGATACAACTATATTGCCTTAAATGATGATGTTTATCTTTATACAGGATTAACTTCTGTATCTAATGACGCTTCCAATGTTGGATTTGCTTTGATTAATATGCGTACAAAAGAAGCAAAGTATTATGGAATTAGTGGAGCTGAAGAGTATTCAGCCATGTCATCAGCGGAAGGGAAAGTTACAGATTTAAAATATACCGCAACTTTTCCAATTTTGATTAATGCTGGCGGACAACCAACATATTTCATGTCTTTAAAAGATAGTGCAGGACTTGTCAAAAAATATGCATTTGTGAGTGTAGAAAATTATCAGATTGTTTCGGTTGGAGATAGTGTAGCTGAAGCAGAAAAAGAATATTATCAATTGTTAGAAGAGAATGGAAAAGAAGATGTTGATTATGAAAGTCAAAAAGTAACGTCTCAAATTACAAGTGTTGAAGAAGTTGTTGTCAATGGAAATACACATTATTATTTCCAGATTCAAGATTCTGATCAAATTTTTATTGCTCCTATTTCTCTTAATGATGGGTTACCATTTTTAAAAGTAGGAGATGTTGTGACGATTGAATATGTCGATGAGGAATCTTCTTCACAGACAGTTTCTTCAATAAGCATTCAATGAGGAGAATAAAGATGGAAGAATTATTTCAACGTTTAAAATTGTATGAGCCTCTGTTTGGAAAGTGGAAAATTGATTTTATTGCGGTGCATTATACCGATATGGCATGGGTCTATTTGAAGGATGATTATGGTCATGATGCATTGATGAAAGTGAAGACAATATGGTGTCAGGAAGAAGATGTTGAAAATGCTGTCTATGATTTGATGCTGAAATATGATGTTCAGGATTTTCCTGATTTAAGCCATTCTTCCTATCTAGAAGAAGAACACTATTATATTGAAGGGGAAAAGGCTACAGGTGTTGATATCTGCCTGCTATCAGCATATCCACTACAGGAAGATAATGAACGTCTTTTATCCGCTGATGAGATTTTTCAACTGGCACTACGCTATATGAATGGACAAGAGCAGATTCAGGATGAGTATCGTGCTTATCAGCTTTTTGAAAAAGCAGCTAGTCAATCCCATGCAAAAGCAATTTGTTCATTAGGATATATGAATGAAATTGGTTTAGCTGTTGCAGCCAATAAAGAAAAGGCAGTTGAATTGTATTTAGAGGCTGCTGATTTAGGAGATAGTCTTGCGGCATGTAATTATGCGTATTGCTGTTTGGAAGGTATTGGCTGTGAAACAAATCATCAGAAAGCTTTTGAATATTTTGAAAAAGCAGCCCAGGATTCTTATCCACGTGCCTTATATTATATGGGAGAATGCTATTGTTATGGTTATGGAACTTCAAAAGATGAAGTTAAGGCTATGACTTACTATAAACAGGCTGCTGATGTGGGTTTTACACAGGCTAAGTATAGCATTGGATATTGTTATGAATGTGGTTTAGGTGTTCCGCAAAATTTTGAGAAAGCTGCTTCATGGTATGAGGAAGCTGCTCAAGAAGGATTGGCTGTAGCTCAACTTCAAATAGGTTACTTTTATGAGGCAGGAGAAGGTGTAGAAGCGAACCCAGAGATGGCTGTTTACTGGTATCAGCAGGCTTCATCACAAAATTATGCACCAGCTCACTGTTATTTGGGGTATTGCTATGAGATGGGAATCGGTGTTGATGTAGATTTACAAAAAGCCAAAGATTTATATTTATTAAGTGCTAACTTAGGGTATCCTCGTGCCATGATGGCTTATAGTCATTTTGTGGAAGAAGAGAATTTACCATTGGCTTTAGAATTTTTAAAAAGAAGTGCAGATTTAGGTTATCCATATGCGATGAATAAGTATGCTTATTATCTGGAAAATGGAATCGGCGTTGATAAAAATGAATCATTAGCTTTTGAATATGTTCAAAAAGCTGCAGCAACACAGGAACCACAGGCTTTATGTACGCTTGGTTACTATTATGAAATGGGTATTGGTACAACAAAAGACGAAGACAAAGCTTTTTCATATTATCAGCAATCTGCTAAGGCCGGAAATTTAAGAGGATTAACCAATTTAGGATATTGTTATGAAGCAGGTATTGGAACAGAGTCAAATCCAGTGAAAGCTTTTGAGATTTATCAGCAGGCTGCGAAAAGTCAATATGATATTGCTCAATGTAATTTGGGTTATTGTTATGAAATGGGTATTGGTGTTGAAAAGGACCTGCAAAAAGCTAAAGAATTTTATGGTCTAGCTGTTGAACAAGGCAATTTAAGAGCTATGTGTAATTTAGCCTATTTATATGAGCAGGAACATGATTATACACAAGCAAGACAATTGTATGAACAAGCAGCTGAGTATCAATATCCAAGAGCTCTTTGCTGTTTAGGATATTTCTATGATGAAGGTCTAGGAGTTCAAACAGACTTAAAAAAATCTTTTGACTATTATCAGCAGGCTGCCAATCTTCATGATGGTTCTGCCTTATGTACTTTAGGATATTATTATGAAAATGGTATCGGATGTGAAATGGATCAACAAAAGGCGGTCGAGTGTTATCAGAAATCATGGGAATGTGGTCATTTAAGAGGTTTAACGAATCTGGGATGCTGTTATGAAATGGGCATTGGTGTTGATGTAGATTTCAAGAAGGCTGTTTCTTGTTATCAGGAAGCTGCACAGAATGGTTTTGATGTTGCACAATGGCGTTTAGGCTATTGTTATGAAGAAGGTATTGGTGTTGAACAAGATTATCAGAAAGCTTTAGAATATTATCAGCAATCTGCATCGCAAAATAACACACGTGCTCTTTGCAGTTTAGGTTTGATGTATGAAGAGGGGCGAGGTGTTTTGGCGGATCCTCAAAAGGC
This sequence comes from uncultured Massilimicrobiota sp., assembly GCA_944325245.1. Taxonomy (GTDB): domain Bacteria; phylum Bacillota_I; class Bacilli_A; order Erysipelotrichales; family Coprobacillaceae; genus Allocoprobacillus. Next base: position 14,074 of record CALUZM010000030.1, read on the forward strand.
TTTTGAATATTATCGTTTAGGAGCGCAATATCAAGATGAAGTGTGTCAATGTAATTTGGCTTTCTGCTATGAACAGGGAATAGGAATTAAGCAAGATTTTCAGCAGGCTAAACACTATTATGAATTGGCTGTTCAAAAGCATTATCCTCGTGCGATGTGCAACCTTGGTGTGCTTTATGAAATTGGTTTAGGCTGTGATAAAGATGAACATCAGGCATTTTTGCTTTATCAGCAGGCAGCCCAGCAACAATATTGGCCAGCAGTATGTAATGTAGCCTCTTGTTATGAAAATGGCATCGGTACAAAAATCAATCTTTCCTTAGCTTTTGAAAATTATTTCAATGCAGCCAACCATCATTGGGCGAGAGGTATGTATCATGTTGGACGTTTTTATGAAGATGGCATAGGAATTGAAGCAAATGCTGACAAAGCTGTGTCTTATTATGAACAGGCTGGAGAAAATGGTGTTGCGGATGGTTTTGTTGAACTTGGCAGAATGTATGAATGGGGAAAAGGTATTAAACAATCTTATTCACAGGCTATTGCGTATTATCAAAAAGCAGTGGACATGCAATCTCCAAGGGGCTATTATGCATTAGGGAATATGTATAAAGAAGGCAAAGGATTGAAACAGGACTATGCTTTAGCCATTGACTGTTTTGAAAAAGCAGCAAGTATGAATCATGTTTCTTCTATTTATAATCTGGCTGTCTTATATGACTTTGAAGCGGGTGAAGCCTTTGTCGATAAACAAAAGGCAATTGCTTATTATCAGCAGGCGGTTGAATGTGGACATGCTGGAGCAATGAATAATTTAGGTGTCTGTTATAAAGAAGGAGATGGCGTTGATATTGATATGCCAAAAGCCTTTGAGCTATTTCTTCAGGCAGCTCAATTAGATAATCATCATGCCTATTTGAATCTAGCTAGAGCATATACGTATGGGCAAGGAACAGAAGTTTGTTTACAAGATGCTAAATTCTGGTGTCAAAAAGCACTTGAGACTCAAGTCGATGGTGCAAAGGAGTTAATGAAGGTGATTAAAAGAAAACTATTATTGCATCCTTTGAAACAGAAATAGGACAACACAAATGATTTGTGTTGTTTTATTTTTTGGTGAACAGGAATAAATATAGGAATTTATTTCTAATTATGATATAATATCACAATGAACTGAGGTGGAAAGATTATGAAATCAAAGATATTAATTGTGGATGATGAAGAACATATTAGAGAGTTAATTCGTTTTTATTTGGATAAAGAAGGATTTTCAGTTGCTCAGGCAGCAAGTGGAGAGGAAGCTTTAGAACTTTTAGAAAATGAATATATTGACTTGGCCATTGTGGATATTATGATGCCTGAAATGGATGGCTTTCAATTGGTTGAGGAAATGAAAGAATTTAAAGATATTCCAGTGATTATGTTAACAGCTAAATCACAATCTGCTGATAAATTAAGAGGTTTTTCGCTTGGAATTGATGATTATGTCACAAAACCATTTGATCCAGATGAACTTTTAGCAAGAGTCAAAACGATCTTAAAAAGATATAGTATTAATAGTCAAAATATTGTGAAACTTCATGATGTGGTCTTTGATGGTGATAAATATGAAATCAGATATAAGGATCAAACCATTCATTTACCACTTAAACAATTTGAATTGGCTTTTGAATTAGCCAAAAATCCAAATCAGATTTTCACACGTGAACAATTGATTGAAAAGATTTGGGGAATGGATTATGATGGTTTTGATCGAACTGTCGATGTTCATATCAAACGTATCCGTGAAAATTTAGGTCATTTACCAGGGTTTAAAGTAGTGACTGTAAGAGGATTAGGATATAAGATAGAGGTTGAACCATGAAATCCATTTATGGAAAACTGATTTTGGGATTTCTTGTCAGTATCTTATTTAGCTTTTCAATAGCAGGATATTTTTCATTGCGTAAAAATGCAAGTGAATTAGGATTACTGGCAGTTGAAGAATTGGAAAATTCAACGGAGTTGATTGAGAATTTTATTCAAATGATTGATAGTGAAGATTTGGATAAAGTTTTATCGGGATATGCCAATACTTCAGAAGTTAGTTTTTATGTTGAAACTGATGGCCAGCAATCATTCTATGGACATACTGCACCTTATCAGTTGTCAGCACAACAAACACAAGAACTTCAAGATCATATAGGGGATAGTATGACTTTGCAGGATTCATCGATTCGTATTTATGCGAAATCATTTGAAGTGAATCAGCAGGAATATATTCTTTGTGTTCAAAAAGATATGAGTAAAAGAGAAATGGTTTTTTTGGATTCAGCAATGATGGCAGTATTTTGTATGCTGATTGCAGGAAGTATCACTTTTTTGGTTATTGCTGATATTATTGTCAAACCTATTTCTCGTCTTACGAAAGCAACTAATGAATTATCAAAAGGAAACTATCATGTTCGTGTTAATTATGCAGGAAATGATGAAATCGCTCGTTTAAATCGCAGTTTTAATCAGATGGCTCAACAATTGGCTAAACAGGATGAAACAAGACAACAATTTATTTCAGATGTCTCTCATGAGTTTCAGACACCATTAACTGCGATTCAAGGTTTTGCGACAATTTTAAAAAATGAAAAGTTAAATGATGAACAACGACAAAAATATGCTGATATTATTTTATTCCATAGTAAACGTTTATCAACACTTGCGAAAAATATGCTACAATTGACTTTGCTTGATGGGGAAGATGTGAAATTGGAAGTCAGTGAGTTTTCTTTGATTGAACAATTAAACCGTGTGATTGAAACTCAGGATAACTTTGCATTGAGTAAAAATATTGAAATTGAATTTGAAATACCTAAAAATGATATCCGTATTGAAGCTGATGAAGCTCGTTTAGAACAAGTGTGGATTAATCTGATTAATAATGCAATTAAATATACACATGATGATGGTGTTGTCATGATCAAAGTGAAGAGAACATCAAAAGAGGTTGAAGTCAGTATTGAAGATACAGGTGTTGGTATGAGTAAAGAGGCGATTTCACATATTTTTGAACGTTTTTATCGTCAGGATAAATCAAGAAGTGTAGAAGGAAATGGTTTAGGTTTATCTATTGTCAAAAGAATTGTTGATTTACATCAGGGACGTATTGATGTTGTTTCAAGAGAGGAAGGTGGCAGTCGTTTTACTGTGCATTTGCCTCAAAACAGGACATTTCATATTGGTGAAAAGCTTATAAAAAAAGAGAATTATTCTTAGAAAGGAATTTATCTATGTATTTAAAAAGAATAGAACTCCATGGTTTTAAATCATTTGCAGATAAATCGGTTATTGAATTTCAGTCAGGTATTACAGGGATTGTTGGACCTAATGGATGTGGAAAATCTAATATCAGTGATGCTGTCAGATGGGTGCTAGGTGAACAGTCAGTCAAATCATTAAGAGGTTCGAATATGGCTGATGTCATTTTTAATGGAAGTGAAGATCGAAAACCACAAAATGTGGCTGAGGTCACACTTGTTTTTGATAATGAAGATCGTTTTATCAATGTGGATTATAATGAAGTTGAAATTACCAGACGTTTATATAGACAAAATAATGAAGCTGAATATTTAATCAATAAAGAACCATGTCGTTTAAAGGATATTGTGGATTTGATTATGGATACTGGTTTAGGAAAAGATTCTCTTTCTATTATTTCTCAGGGTAATATTTCTTCTTTTGCTGATAGTAAGCCAGAAGAAAGACGAGGAATGTTTGAAGAAGCAGCAGGTGTTGCGAAATATAAGAAACGTAAATTAGAATCTATTCGTAAATTAGAAAGAACAAAGGATAATTTAGATCGTGTAGAAGATATTTGTTTGGAATTGGAAAAACAGATTGCACCTTTAAAAAGACAAAAAGAAAAAGCAGAAACATATTTGGATTTAAAAAAGCAACTACAATCTATAGAAGTCAGTGTTTTGGTAAGGGGAATTGAAGGATTATCAGATTCATTAAAAGAATTGAATCAATCATTAGATATGCTGGAAAAAGAGAAAGTGACGATTGATGGTCAAATTCTGATTAATGAACAACAAAATGAAAATTTAAAGAAAAAGATGTTTGATTTGGATCAGGAAGTCAATGGTTTACAGGGACAATTGCTGACAGCTATGAATAATGTCAGTCGACTTGAGACTCAAAAGGTAGAAATCGATGCCAATCGTAAACATATTTTAGAGACAACGGATAAAGAAAGCCTGCAATCTCGTATCGAACAGTTAAAAGCTATTTTACAGGATGCCATTAGTGAATATAATGATCGTGTCAATCGTTATAATGAAACCAAAGAAGAAAAATTGACATTGGAAGCAGCACAGGAACGTAATCGTTCACAGATGAATGAATTGAGACAAAATATTGAAAACTTAAATTTAAAATTACATAATGATCGCTCAAGACGAGAACAATTGGTGGATCTTGTAGAAAATAAATCTGGTTATAGTTATGGTGTGCGCTCTATTTTAAAGGCTAAAGATTCTATGAATGGAATTATTGGTGTTTTAGGAGATTTGTTGGAGGCACAAGTAAATTATGAAACAGCGCTATCAGTGGCATTAGGAGGTGCAGTTCAATTTATTGTGACTGCTAATGATGAAGATGCGAGAAATGCGATTCGTTTTTTAAGAAATAATAAATCAGGACGTGCGACGTTTTTACCAGTGACGGTTATGAAGGAAAGACATTTAAGAGAAGAGCATGAATTGGTTTGTCAGAATACACCTGGTTATTTAGGTGTGATGAGTGATTTTGTAACTTATCCAAAACAGATTCAAAATGTTGTCTTCAATCAACTGGGACAAGTGATTGTGGCTGATACATTAGAACATGCATCTGCATTATCGAAAGCGACTTTTTCTCGTTATAAGGTTGTAACGTTAGATGGTGAAATCATCAATGTTGGAGGATCATTGACAGGGGGTAGCTTTAAACAAAGCTCATCTGTTTTAACTAATAAAAGAGAACTGGAAGTTTTACAGGAACAGATTCGTCATGATGAAAAAGACATGACAATGAAAAAAGCCAAATTGAATGAGCTGGATAATTATGCCAGAGAAATCTCTCATAATCTTTTACAAAAGCAGATGTCTTTTGCAAAATTGGAGTTAGTTGTGACAAATAAGAAAAGTGAATTGCAGATTGCCAAAAGTGAGTATGAAAGTTTAACACATCAGAGTGTAGAACTTTCTGAAATGGAAAAGGGAACGCAGGACAATCAATTGCTTCAGGAATTGAATGAAGCCAAAAAATTAAGAGATCGTTTAACAGAAAGTATTCAGGCAAAACGAGAATTGCGTATGAGTTTTGTTAATGAAAATGATCAGTTAGAAGAAGCTTTAAAAGCAACGCGTTCTCATTTAAGACAAATTCAAAATGATTTGACGCAAAAACAGGTGGAGAAAGCAAAACAGGAATCAGAACTCTCTAACTATTTACAACGTCTGAATGAAGAATATAAAATGACTTATGAATTTGCGAGAGAAGAATATCATGCTGATATAGATATGCAAAAATCTAAAGAAGAGGTGCGCTTGTTAAGGCATCAGATTGAATCATTAGGGCATGTCAATTTACAGGCAATTGATGATTATCAGGAAGTTTCTTCGCGTTATGAAACTTTAAATCATCAGCGATTAGATTTAATCAATGCGCAAGATAGTATTTTAAAAGCTATTGATGAAATGGATGAAATTATGGTTTCTCGTTTTAGTGAAACATTTGAAAAGATTAATCATGAGTTTAATATCGTTTTTAGAAATCTTTTTGGTGGTGGAAAAGCGCAATTAAAATATAGTGATCCTGATAATATTTTAGAAACAGGTATCGATATAGATGTCCAACCGCCAGGTAAAGCTGTCCAGAATATCACATTGTTTTCTGGTGGAGAAAAGGCTTTAATTGCGATTTCGTGTTTATTTGCTATTTTACGTGTTAGACCTGTTCCTATGTGTATTCTTGATGAGGTGGAAGCAGCTTTGGATGTTGCGAATGTAGAACGTTTTGCAAAATATCTTCGTGAATTTTCAAATCAGACACAGTTTATTGTTGTGACACATCGTGAAGGAACTATGGAAGAATGTGATCTTTTATATGGCGCAACAATGCAACAAAAAGGTGTCACAAAACTGGTAAGTGTCAAATTGAAAGATGCGATTGATTTGGCACAAAGTACAACATAGATGAAAAAATATTGACATATCATCAAGAAGTGATATCTTAATGATATGTCAATCAGTTTGAGGAGGACGATTTATGGGTTTTTTTAGTAAGATTAAAGAAACATTAGTTGGAAAATCTGCCAAGCAAAATGATAAATATGTGGCTGGATTGGATAAGTCTAATTCATCTTTTTCATCAAAGATTAATGAATTGGCTGCACGTTATCGTGAGATTGATGACGATTATTTTGAAGAATTAGAAAATATATTGATTATGAGCGATGTTGGTGTCAACATGGTGATGACAATTGTAGATGAAATCAAAAAAGAAGTGCGTTTACAAAACATCAAAGATCCTAAAGCAATTAATGAAATTATTGTTGATAAGATGTTTGTGATCTATGCAAATGATTCATATATGACAACCAAAATAAACTATGATGATCAGGATTTGACAGTTATTTTAATGATTGGTGTTAATGGAGCTGGAAAAACAACAACAATTGCTAAATTAGCACATATGATGCTTCAAGAAGGAAAGTCTGTGATGGTGGCAGCAGGAGATACATTTAGAGCTGGTGCCATTGATCAATTGGCTGTCTGGGCTGATCGTTTAGGTATTGAATGCGTAAAAGGTAAAGAAGGAGGAGATCCATCTTCTGTTGTTTATGACGCATTAAAACGTGCCAAGGAACAGAATATTGATGTGCTAATTTGTGATACAGCAGGGCGTCTGCAAAACAAGGTCAATCTGATGAATGAATTAGAAAAAATGAATCGTATTATTAAACGTGTTGTTCCACAGGGACCTCAGGAAACATTATTAGTTATTGATGCAACAACTGGGCAAAATGGTGTTTCTCAGGCTCAGGAGTTTTCAAAAATTACTGATATTACAGGTCTGGTTCTCACAAAGATGGATGGAACAGCAAAAGGCGGTATTGTTTTATCTATCAAAGATGCTTTAAATATTCCTGTTAAATTTGTTGGTTTAGGAGAACAGATGGATGATTTGCAGGAATTTGATCTGGAACAATATATTTATGGTTTATGTAAAGATTTGTTGGAGAAATAAAAGATGACATCACAGTTAGAAAAAACACAAAGAGTTAATCTTTTGATGGATTGTTATGAAGATTTGTTGACAGATAAACAAAGACAATATTTGTCATTATATTATGAAGAAGATCTTTCATTATCTGAGATTGCTGAAGATTTACAGGTTTCCCGTAATGCTGTTTATGATCAATTGAAAAGAGCGGTTGCCTCTTTAGAAGAATATGAGGCCAAGTTACATCTGATGGAGAAACATCTAAAACGTATGGAGCTTATTCAAAAAATTGAAAATCAGAAAATTGACAATCAGCAAATGAAAGATTATTTAGAGATGTTAAAAAGAATATAGGAGGATATATTATGGCTTTTGAGTCTCTTTCTGAAAGATTACAAGAGAGTTTAAAAAAAATCAGAGGACAGGCAACTTTAACTGAAGAAAACATGGATGAGATGCTTCGAGAAATCCGTTTGGCTTTACTGGAAGCAGATGTCAATTTTCAGGTTGTTAAAGAATTCATTGCTAATACTAAAGAAAAAGCATTAGGACAAGATGTTTTAGGTTCTTTAAAACCTGGACAGGTTGTTGTCAAAATTGTTCATGATGAATTGGTAGAATTGTTGGGAACAACAGTCAGTGAACTTGATTTATCAAAAAAACCAACTGTGATTATGATGGTTGGGTTACAAGGATCTGGGAAAACAACAACTTCAGGAAAAATTGCGAAATTATTGGCACAAAAATATAGCAAAAATCCATTGCTTGTAGCAGCGGATATTTATCGTCCAGCTGCCGTAGATCAGTTAAAAACACTAGGAGAGCAATTAGATATTCCTGTTTTTGAAAAAGGAACAGATGTCAAAGTTGAACAAATTGTCAGCGAAGCTATGAATTATGCCTATGCAAATCATCATGATGTTGTTTTGATTGATACTGCCGGGCGTTTACATATTGATGAACCTTTAATGCATGAATTGCAGAATATTAAAGATATTGTTCATCCTAGTGAAATTTTATTGGTTGTTGATGCGTTGACTGGACAGGATATTGTCAATGTTGCACAATCATTCCATGAACATTTACAGATTACAGGTGCCGTTTTAACAAAACTTGATGGGGATTCACGTGGTGGTGGAGCTTTATCTATCCGTCATATTACACATGTGCCAATTAAGTTTATTGGGACTGGTGAAAAACTAGATGCTATTGATTTGTTCTACCCTGATCGTATGGCTGATCGTATTTTAGGAATGGGTGATGTTGTTTCTTTAGTTGAAAAAGTGCAAGATGTTTATGATGAAAAAGAAACAATGAAAACATTCGAACGTATGAAACGTGGAACATTTGGTTTAGACGATATGTTAGAACAAATGCATCAGGTACGTAAATTAGGACCATTATCTGGTATTTTAAAAATGATTCCAGGAATGCCTAGTTTGCCACAAATCAATGATGAAGATACGGATCAAAAGTTAAAATTAACGGAATCTATTATTTATTCAATGACAAAAGAAGAAAGAAGAGATCCGTCAATTTTGAATGCGAGACGTAAAGAAAGAATTGCAAAAGGATGTGGACGTAGTGTTGCTGATGTGAATCGTTTATTAAAGCAATTTGAAGCTTCTAAACAAATGATGAAACAAATGGGTAATATTGATCCAACAACAGGAATGCCAACACAAAGACCCCAAGCTCGACCACAATTTAATCCAAATCGTAAAAAAGAACGACATAAGAAAAAGAAGAAAAAATAATAAAAAGCCATATCGATTATTGTCAAAGAGGATTATACGTTGCAAGTCAAAAGAGACAAATATCTTGGGAATAGATAAAAAAAGAAAGATTCCTGATAAGGAATATGATATATTAGAAAAAATAAATGATAGGAGTTGGAATGAAATGAATCAACATCAGGTCAGAGGATTGACGAAGCAAGAAGTTTTACAACGTCAGCAATCTGGTGAAGTTAATCAACAACAACAGACAATATCAAAAAGCTATTCACAAATATTTCGTGAAAATATCTGTACTTTATTTAATTTTTTAAATGTTATCATAGCCATAGCTTTAGCGCTTGTTGGTGCTTGGTCTAATATGATTTTTATTGTCATCATTATTATGAATGTCTGTATTGGTATTGTTCAGGAAATTCATGCGAAAAAACTGGTTGATCAGTTATCATTAATGATGATTCCTCATGTGAAGGTTTTACGTGATCAACAACAGCAAACAATTGATGTCAATGAAATTGTCAAAGATGATATTATGATTTTAGAATCTGGTGATCAGATTTGTTGCGACAGTATTGTGATTGATGGTGAAATTGAAGCAAATGAATCATTATTGACAGGAGAATCTGATCCTATTTATAAAAAATATCAAAGCAATCTCCTTTCTGGAAGTAGTGTTATCAGTGGGAAATGTATGGCTCAGGTCATTCATGTTGGAAATGATAACTATACAGCCCGTTTAACAAATGAAGTTAAAAAAGCTAAGGAATTACAATCAGAGCTTTTAAATTCAATGAGAAAAGTCACAAAAATGACAAGTTTTATGATTGTACCTTTAGGTATTATTCTCTTTTTAGAAGCTTATTTTTTACGACACGATATTCTTTTTGATGCGGTTGTCAGCAGTTCAGCTGGTTTATTAGGAATGTTACCAAAAGGACTTGTTTTATTGATGAGTGTTAGTTTGGCTGCAGGGGTTACAAAATTAGCTAAGCAAAAGATTCTTATTCAGGATATTTATTCTTTAGAAACTCTTGCTCATGTAGATACACTTTGTCTTGATAAAACCGGAACCATTACAAATGGAAAAATGAAGGTTGAAAATATTGAATATTTATCACCATTTTCAAAAGATGAATTTGAAGATTATTTTGGCTCTTATTTACATTATAGTGATGATAACAATGCGACTTATCAAGCTATTTGTAGTGATTTTCAATTAAATGGTCATCATGCACCTTCACATAAAGTGGCTTTTTCATCTCAAAGAAAATGGAGTGCTATGACATTTGAAAATTATGGAAGTTTAGTCATGGGAGCTCCAGAACGTTTGATGAAAGATTTACCTGCCTCTTTAACAAAACAAATAGAAGCAGGAAAACGTGTTATTGTCATCGCTCATACGCATCATGAAGTTGATCAAAACAAAGCACTTCCTCAAGTGACTCCACTTGTCGCTATTGTCTTAACAGATATGATTCGTAAAGATGTTGAAAAAACATTACAGTATTTCGATCAGCAAGGTGTTGATGTTAAGGTCATCTCTGGTGACCATGTCTTAGCTGTTTCTAAAATTGCTCAAATGGCAGGGTTAAAAACTTATGATCGTTATGTAGATATGAGTGAATACCCTGATGCACAAAGTCATATGGATGAACTTGTGAATCAGTATTCTGTATTTGGAAGAGTCACACCGCAACAGAAAAAATGGCTTGTAGAAGCCTTAAAAAGACAAGGACATACAGTTGCTATGACAGGTGATGGTGTGAATGATATGTTAGCTTTAAAGGAAGCGGATTGCAGTATTGCGATTGCTGAAGGAAGCGAAGCAGTCAAACAGTTATCGCAAATTGTTTTACTGAATTCAGAATTCTCATGCTTACCTGATGTCGTTCTTGAAGGACGTCGTGTTGTTAATAATTTAACACGTGTAGCTAGTGTTTTCTTTATTAAAACAATCTATTCTATTGTTTTAACATTAGCTTGTGCCTTTTTTAATATACCATTTCCATTCATTCCTATCCAAATTACTTTGGTCGATTTGGTCATTGAAGCCTATCCATCATTTTTAACATTATTAGAACCACAGACACATAAAATTAAAGGAAAATTTTTACCAACTGTCTTTAAAAATACTATCCCGCATGCAGCGGGTGTTCTGTTATGTTTCTTATTGATTTATACAGGGAGACCATTATTTCATATCCCTTTAGAACAGAGTGTCACAATGATGTATTTTGCTTTGGTATGTATTAGTATGCAGGCGGTCATTGTTTCATGTATTCCAATGAATAAATTGCGTTTATTTGTCTGTATTACAATGGTATTAGGATTTATTTTAGCAATTCTTTTATTCCATCAACTTTTACATATCGCAATGTTGAATTTATCACAAATGGTTTTAACACTGATTATTGCATGTATTGGTTTATTATTTAAAGAGGTTGTCAGATATATCATTTCTACAAAAACAAAAGATGTTAAGTAAAAATACTTGACAGTTTATAAAAATATGTTATGATAGTTAAGCAAAATCAATAAATGGAGGAAAGATTATGGCAGTAAAAATTAGATTAAAAAGAATGGGTGCTAAAAAATCACCATACTATAGAATTGTAGCAGCAGATTCAAGAATGCCTAGAGATGGACGTTTCTTAGAACAATTAGGAACTTATGATCCTA
>CALUZM010000031.1 GCA_944325245.1 uncultured Massilimicrobiota sp.
AATATTACAGTTATCTCACCTTGTATTCTAACAAAATAAATTGAAGAACTATTTATCATTTAATTTGGCATTCAACAATAAATCGGATAAATCATTATTTTATTGTCTGGTTGTTTTAACTGTTTCATGAAACAATCCTCCTTATGATATATATTTTATCACTATTTCAAGTGAAATGAGGATTTTTGTGAAAAAGGCTTATGAGATAGAATGTTCTATCTCATAAGGCCTCTATTCAATAAGTAGAATTGTTGCTTGATATGGAGAAAGTTTTAATTGTTGGTTTTGAATATTGACTTGATCATTGGATAAAAGAACTTGAGCTTTTGAAGATAAAGGAAAATGAGTTTCTTTGTTTTGAAGGTTTTGAATACATAAGATTGTCTGTTGATCATCTTGACGCATATAGGCAATCACATATTCTTCGCTTTCTAATGGAATAAAATCTCCATATACGAGTGTTTGATGATACAAAGGATTCTGTCTTAAAGCAATCATCTGTTTATAATAAGATAAAACAGAATCGGGATCATTCGCCTGTTTAGCAACATTAATATCTTGATAATATTCATTATTCGTAAGCCAAGGTTGAACATCACTAAAACCTGCATATAACTGTGAATTCCAGCTCATAGGAGAACGGGTATTATCTCGACTGCGACGATTGACAAAGTCTAAAGCTTCTTCTTCGCTATAACCTTCCTGTAAGGCTCTACGATATTGAGCATGTGAATTAAGATCATCAAAATCATGGATAGAAAGTCTATGATTATTGATAGTCCCAATTTCTTCTCCTTGATAAATGAAAGGAGTCCCCTTTAAAAACATAAACATTTGACCTAAAGCTTTTGCGGCTTTTGGCGTACGTTCTTGAGGGTTACGAATAAGTCTGTTTAAACTTCTTTGCATATCATGATTTTCCAGGAAAGTTCCACACCATCCTGTTTTAAAGATTTCCTTTTGACTTAAAAAGAGCTTTTCTTTGTATTCCTGCATTGTCCAATTTTGAAGTGGGAACCATTCTTCATGTTCAGTAATATCAATATGTGAATAATTAAAATCAAACATCATTGAAAAGCATCCATCTTGACCGATAAAAATGCCTAGCTGATCATAAGGAACACCCACAGCTTCCGCCACTGTCATACAATGATGAATATCAAATGTCTTTTCTCTCAATTCTTTGAAAAAGACTTCTATACCGGGCTGATTTCTTGTGAATTCAAAACATGATGAGAGTCCATCTGCGCCATCAACAGGACCATTTTGCCAGGATTGATCCTTTTTTATAAAGTTAATAGCGTCTACTCTAAATCCTGCAATTCCTTTATCTAACCACCAGTTAATCATGCGATAGATGTCTTCTCTCATTTGTGGATTTTCCCAGTTTAAATCAGGTTGCTTTTTAGAAAAAGAATGAAAATAATACATATTATCTTCGTGAGGGACTTTTTCCCAAACAGAACCACTAAAAACAGAACGCCAGTTTGTAGGAGGCTGGTTATCTTGACCTTCTTTAAAAATATAATATTGTCGATAAGGACTATCAGGATTTTTTAATGCTTCCTGAAACCATGCATGTTCATCAGATGTATGATTAATAACAAGATCCATAATGATTTTGATATCTCTTTCTTTCGCTTTGACAATCAGTTCATCGACATCTTCCATACTTCCAAAATCAGGATGAATTTGATAATAATCAGCAATATCATAGCCATTATCATCCATAGGAGAACAATAAATAGGACAAATCCAAAGCATAGTGACACCTAAATCTTTTAAATAATCAAGTTTTTGAATGATTCCTTGAATATCACCGATTCCATCATGATTACTATCTTGAAAACTTTTTGGATAAATTTGATAAACAATTTCTTCTTTCCACCATTGTGGCATATTGATCACCTCTAAAATGATTATATCATGAAAGTAAAAATAATGAATAATATGATTTTACAATTCAGAAATATCTTCATATAATAAAACAAAGGAGCTGATCAATTATGACATATATAGATGGACATATGCATCTGGAAAATGGACCACTTACAAAAGAATATGTTTTACAATTTGTAGAAGCAGCACATCAAAAGGGATTAGATGAAATTCAAATTTTAGATCATACACATCGTTTTATTGAATTTGAACCTATCTATGAGAGATTAAAACGATATGATGTTCAAAAGACATGGTTATCTAATAAAGATATGAAATTTAAAGATCATTTGAGTGATTTCATTGATTTAATGAAAGATATTCAACAGATGGATTTACCAGTTAAAGTAAAATACGGATTAGAAGTGTGTTATGTTCCAGAATATCAAAATTTTTTAAAGGATTTGTTAGGAAAATACTCTTTTGACTTTCTTGTAGGAGCCATTCATTCAATTGATGGTATTTTATATGATATGAGTTTTTCAAAGGATTTATTATGGAACAAATATGATGCCAATGATATCTATAAACGTTATTATGAGCTTGTCTTTCAGTTAATAGAATCACAATTGTTTACACAACTGGCTCATCCAGATACGATTAAACTTTTTCAAATCTATCCTACATATGATTTGAAGCCAACTTATCAACAAATGGCTGAGCTTTTAAAAGCAAATCATATGAAAGCTGAGAATAATGTTGGATGTTATTATCGTTATCATCATCCCGATATGGGCTTATCTGATGAACTTTTACAGATTTTTAAAGAGAATAATGTAGAGCTGATTTATGCATCTGATGCACATCAGCCACAGGATGTAGGAAATTATATTCATGAAGCAACATTACGAATGAACTAGCAAAAATGCTGGTTCTTTTTTTGATAAGAAATGAATATATTGGAAAGGATGAATGATAAATATATGAAATTGTATACAATTTTGATAAAAATAATTACAAATTATGAAAAAATATAAAATAATTTGATTAATTTGTATAAATCATATATAATATCATCAATATTTTAAAAAGGAGGGTGTCGATATGACAACAAAAAGAGTTTATAACTTTTCAGCAGGTCCATCAACATTACCTGTATCTGTATTAGAAAAAATATCTTTAGAAATGTTGAACTATAACGATAGTGGTATGAGTGTAATGGAAATGAGTCATCGATCATCATCCTATCTTGAAATTTTTAATGAAACGAAAGCGATGTTAAAAAAAGTAATGAATATTCCTGATCAATATCAGATATTGTTTATTCAAGGTGGGGCGACACAACAATTTTCAACGATTCCACTGAATTTGATGAAAAATGGAAAAGCTGATTATATCATTACAGGATCTTTTTCCAAAAAAGCTGCCCAAGAGGCACAGAAATTTGGAGATGTTCATATTGCCTATGATGGTAGTGTTCGTCAATTTAAGCATATTCCAACACAGGATGAATTAGATATCAGACCAGATGCATCTTATGTGCATTTGTGTTCTAATAATACGATTTATGGAACGGAATGGAAATATGTTCCCGATACAAAAGGAATTCCAATTGTAGCGGATATGTCTTCTAACATTTTATCTAAACCTATCAATGTCAATGATTATGGAATGATTTATGCTGGTGCACAGAAAAATATGGGAATTGCTGGATTGGCAGTAGTTATTGTAAGAGAAGATTTGATCAAAGACCATCAGGAAAAGATTCCTGTACTGATGGAATATGATACTATGGCTAAAAATGATTCTATGTATAACACACCACCAACTTTTTCAATTTATGTATTAGGAGAAGTTTTGAAATGGATTGATTCATTGGGTGGACTTGAAGTTATGCAGAAAAGAAATGAAGAGAAAGCAAAGCTGTTATATGATTACTTGGATCAGTCAGATTTCTATATTGCACATAGTGATCCGGATAATCGTTCTTTAATGAATGTCACTTTTACGTGTCCGAATGCCGATTTAGATGCAAAGTTTGTGAAAGAATCAGTGGCTGCAGGTATGACAAATTTAAAAGGTCATCGTTCTGTAGGTGGGATTCGTGCTTCTATTTATAATGCAATGGAAAAAGAAGGCGTTGAAACATTAGTTGCCTTCATGAAAAAATTTGAAGAAGAAAATAGGTGATCAAAATGTATAAAATGAAATTAATGAATAAGATTTCTCCTAAAGGAACAGATTTGTTTGGGGAACAATATCTTGTAGGAGAAGATCAAAATGATGAGGATGGTATTCTCGTACGCTCTGCCACTTTACATGATTATGATTTTCCGCAATCATTAAAAGCTATTGCACGTGCTGGTGCTGGTGTTAACAATATTCCTATTGATAAATGCAGTGAAAATGGGGTTGTTGTCTTTAATACACCAGGAGCGAATGCCAATGCAGTCAAGGAACTTGTTTTATGTGCATTGTTTTTATCTTCACGACAGATTGTTGAAGGAATTGATTGGGTGAAAACATTGGATGGTCAAGATAATGTAGGAAAACTGATTGAAAAGGGGAAAAGTCAGTTTGTGGGACCTGAACTAGAAGGTAAAAAATTAGGGATTATTGGATTAGGGGCTATTGGTGTCAGAGTTGCGAATGCGGCTATTAAATTAGGCATGGAAGTTTATGGCTATGACCCATATATTTCAGTCGATGCAGCATGGGGTATGAGCAAGTGGGTCAAGAATGCTCAAAATGAAGATGTGATTTTTAGTGAATGTGATTATATCACATTACATGCGCCAAGTACGCCAGAAACAAAAGGCATGATTAATAAAGAAAACATTGCGAAAATGAAAGATGGTGTACGCCTTCTTAACTTTGCAAGAGCAGATTTGGTCAACTCTCAAGATATCTTAGATGGAATTGCACAGGGGAAAATCAAAAAATATATAACGGATTTTGCGACGGAAGATATTATTAATCAAAAAGATATTATTGTCATGCCACATTTAGGTGCTTCTACACCTGAATCCGAAGATAATTGTGCCATTATGGCGGTTAAAGAAATGAAAGATTATCTGGAAAATGGAAATATTACAAATTCTGTCAACTTACCATCAGTCAAAGAACCACGTACAACGAAATATCGTATTTGTTTAATTCATAAAAATGTTCCAAATATGTTAGCACAGTTTGCTACATTTTTGGCAAATAAGCATATCAATATTGAAAATATGGTTAATAAAGCTAAGGGTGAATATGCCTATACCATTATTGATACTCAAGATGCTATTGATATACAAAGTTTTAAAGATTTGAAATATGTGATTAAAGCTAGAGTTATCGAATAAAAATGCAGATTTATGTCTGCATTTTTTACGTTTTTGATAAAATTTTTGGATGAAAATGAATTCTATGATAGAATAATGTCAAAGGGGAAAGATGTATATGAAGAAAATTATTGTTTTTTTAATGGCATTTATTTTATTTGGATGTTCATCGCCACAATCTACACAAGCAGAAACAGCTACAGAACCAGAAGTCAATGTTTTAGAGTCTTCTGAAAATTATACGTTCAATCAGCAACTGGAATTTGAAATTATGCGTACATCCTTAACTGATGAAATTGCACCAACAAATAAAAACAAAAGCTATCAATATTTAAAACCAGCAGATGATTATCATATTTTTATTGATGTTGTGGTCAAGACAAAAAATCTATCAGATCAAGAATATGAGCTTGCTGATATATATAGTGGAGAAATTGAATTTCATAATCAAAAACATGATATACAAATGGCAATTGAAAACTTGAATTATACGCAAATCAGTACAACAGATACATTAAAACCACAAGAAGAAAGATATATACATCTTTATTGTGAAGTCGAAAAAGAAAATAATACTGAAACTGCGGTTTTAACACTTCGTGTGATGAATCAAAAAGATTATCAATATACATTTTCATTAGAACGAGTTCAGGAAAGTTCACAAATGAAATCTGTAGGAGATATGATTGTGTGTTCTCAATCTGAATTAACAATATTGAACTATCAACAAAGTGAACGTATTGAACCATCACAAAAAGGTATTTTTTATAGTTATTATCCCACAGATAGTGAAGATCAAATATTTGTAGTATTATCACTAACGTTAAAAAATACATCATCTCAGGATATTGATCCAAGCAGTTATGTTTATTGTGAATATGAGATTGATGGAGAGACGATAAGTTCACAGATTCTTCTAGAAAGTGAAGATCATAAATCTATTTCAAAAAAAGGAAGTATTCTATCTGGTCAGACGAGAACAATATATTTAGCTATGCCTATTTTGAAATCACAAAGCAAAGAACAAGGTACAACTACATTATTTGTAGAGGGGAATACTTTTGTAATTGACAATCAAAATTATACAACACTATAAAATCAAGATGGTTATTGATTTTTGATCAATGACCATCTTTTAACGTCTTATGAGAATTTATGTTTTTCCTTTTAAGATTATAATTATACATAAAAATTTGAAAATGACTACTTTTTTGCTTATCGATATTGACAAATATGACAAATGGGAGTATTCTAATTATGAAGTTAGTAATGCCTAACTTATTATTTTTAAGAATAAGTTAGCTTTAACTAATTGAAGGAAGGAATGATTATGATGCCATTAACATTAGCTGGTGTTGGAGAAGTGAATACAATTCGCAAAATAGGTGGCAATGAAGAAACAAGACGTTTTTTAGAAAATCTTGGTTTCGTTGCTGGCAGTGAAATTACAGTTTTATCAGCCATTGAAGGTAATGTCATTGTCAATATTAAAGATTCAAGAATTGCCATCAATAAAGATATGGCACGTCATATTATGGTATAGCCAAAGGGAGGAGAGATGACGATGAACTTAAGCGAAGCGAAAGTTGGAAGTACAGTCACTGTTACAAAGATAGAAGGGGATAGTGCTTATAAACGCCGTATTATGGATATGGGAATCACAAAAGGAACAAGCCTATATATTAGAAAGGTTGCGCCATTGGGAGATCCTGTGGAAATTACGGTCAGAGGATATGAGTTATCTGTACGAAAAATGGATGCTCAGTGCGTGATGGTCAAATAAAGGGGGATATAGAAATATGAATATTAAAATTGCTCTTGCGGGTAACCCTAACTGTGGAAAAACAACAATGTTTAATGCTCTTACTGGAGCGAACCAATATGTTGGAAACTGGCCAGGTGTTACAGTAGAGAAAAAGGAAGGAAAATTAAAAGGAAAGAGAAAAGATGAAGATATCATCATTACTGATTTACCTGGTATTTATTCTCTTTCACCATATACATTGGAAGAAGTTGTCAGTCGTGACTACATTTTAAATGAAAATCCAGATGTTATCATTGATTTGGTTGATGCAACAAATATTGAAAGAAACTTATATTTAACAACACAATTAATTGAAACAGGTGTTCCTGTTGTCATTGCGTTAAATATGGCAGATTTATTAGAAAAAAGAAATATCAAAATTGATACAAAACGTCTTTCAATGTTGTTGAACTGTCCAATTATTGAAACATCAGCTTTAAAACAGACGGGATTAAATGCTTTGATTGATGAAGCTATTAAAGTTGCACATAAAAAAGAAGTAGCTTTACCAAAAGATATCTTCTCATCAGATTTAGAAAAAGCAATTGCTGAAGTAGAAAAATTGCTTCCAGCTTCTATCAGTGAAGGGAAGAAGAGATGGTATGCTGTTAAATTATTGGAAAATGACAGCAAGGTGATTGAAAGTATTGGTAATCAAATTCAAAATAAAGCTACTATTGATCAACAACGTCAAGTATTAGAAAAGAAACATGATGATGATATGGAAAGTATTGTCACAGATGAACGTTATCAATTTATTCAAAAGATTATTTCTACAACTGTGAAAAAAGGTGGAGAAAAATTAACGGTTTCAGATAAAATTGATAAAATTGTGACGAATCGTATTTTAGGTATTCCTATCTTTATAGCCGTTATGTTTGTTGTATATTATGTTTCTGTCACAACGGTAGGAACTTGGGTGACAGATTGGACAAATGATGTCTTTGTTGTAGCGATTCAAGATGCTGTTGGAGGTTTCTTGACAAGCATTGGTTCTGGTGAAGTTGTTCAAGGACTGGTTGTAGATGGAATTATTGGTGGTTTAGGAGCTGTTCTTGGTTTCGTACCACAGATGGCTATTTTATTCTTATTCTTATCTATTTTAGAAGATTGTGGATACATGGTACGTATTGCCTTTGTCATGGACCGTGTATTTAGACACTTTGGATTATCTGGAAAGAGCTTTATTCCACTATTGATTTCTTCAGGATGTGGAATTCCTGGAATCATGGCCTCTAAAACAATTGAACAAGATAATGATCGTCGTTTGACAATCATGACAGCAACTTTCATTCCATGTGGAGCGAAATTACCTGTTATAGCATTGATGGGTGGAGTGGTTGCTGGAGAAGCTGCTGGATATACAGAAAGTTCATTTGTTGCGCCAATGATGTATTTTATGGGAATTGTTGCTGTATTGGTTGCTGCTATTATTTTAAAGAAAACAAAACCATTTTCTGGTAAACCTGCTCCATTTGTTATGGAATTACCTCAATATCATATTCCATCGGCTAAAACTGTATTATTGCATGTATGGGAAAGATTGAAAGGATTCATCATTAAAGCTGGTACAATCTTATTCTTGGCATGTGTTGTGATGTGGTTCTTAGGTGCTTATGGATTTGTAGATGGACAATTCGGATTAGTAGAGAGTGGCGATAGCTTATTAGCTATGATTGGTGGATTTATTGCTCCAATCTTTAAACCACTTGGATTTGGAAACTGGCAGGCTGTTGCAGCATCACTTTCAGGATTTACTGCGAAAGAAGCAATTGTATCAACAATGGGATTATTAGCAAATGTCGCTGGTGATGTCGAAGATGCAGTGAATGTTGCACAAGGTGTGCAGGCTTGGTTCCCAACAACTTTATCTGCTTTCTCATTTTTGATCTTCAACTTATTAGATTCACCATGTCTTGCCGCTATCGCAACGATGGCTCAACAGATGCAATCTCGTAAATGGTTCTGGTTTGCAATTGTTTTCCAAAATGTTTTTGCCTATGTTGTATGTTTATGTATTTATCAGATTGGAACATTCTTAATGGGTGGTGCTTTTGGAATCTGGACAGCTATTGCATTTGTCTTAGCAGCTGTGATATTATTCTTATTGTTTAGACCTGATCCATATAAAAATCAGAAAGTTTATTCTAGAAGATCAGTTCAAGTGAATTCATAGTCAAATAACTGGATACTTTGGTGTCCAGTTTTGGCATATCAAAGGAGTTGAAAAAAATGGCAGATATTATTGTGCTTTTATTAATTATGGGATATTGTGGATTTGTCATTTTCCGTCGACATCGTCAAAAGAAAAATGCAACGCAAAATGGCTGTCAAGGCATTTGTGCGGGATGTAGTGGTTGTGGAGATTTCAGTCATTTAAAAGAAACGTATTTTGCTGATAAAAGGAAAGAAGAAAGGAAAATATAAATGGGAAATTCAACGGGTTCAATGTTTTATATGTTCATCATTGTGATTGGTGTTTATATTATAGGCATGTTAGCCTTTTTAGGATTTCAACAAATAAAAAAGTGGTTCAATAAGCGTCGTGATTTAAAGTTCCAGGAAAGAAGGAATCATCATGGTTGATGTGATTATTATCATTATTGTCATTATTTTATTAGGATTTGCATTGAAAGGAAGTATTAAACATTTTAAAGGTGAAGGAGCTTGTTGTGGTGGAAGTCATGAAAATTTAAATGCTGAAGAAAAGGTATTGTCTTCACCGATAATCGGTAAAATGACTTTAAAAATTCAAGGAATGCATTGTGATAACTGTGTCAAACATGTTATGAATGCCATTAATACAATAGATGGAGCAAGTGCTAAAGTGGATCTTCAATCAGAAACAGCTGTGGTTTCTTATGATCGACCTCTTCATGAATCTGATTTGTACCGAGTTGTGGAAGAGGCAGGTTATCAGATTGTATCAATAGTTAATGAATGAAAAAATAAGTGTGATAAAAACAATGTATTTTTCAAAAATATTGATGAAAACTATTGACAATATATGAAAATATTGTATACTATAATTGTAGTTAGTTAAAGCTAACTATTAATTAAATAAAGAAGTTAGCAAAAACTAACCATTATATATCTCAGCGTGCAAAATCAGATATATAATACTTAAAAAAGGATATTGATTGAATTATAGTTACCCTCATACTCCTATTCATCGTCATTTAGATTATAAAAGCCAGATTAGATCTAGACATACTTGTAACTATAATGATAAATCCCATCCTTTAACAAACACAATCATGTGTATGATGAAAAGTAATCTTCGGATTACTTTTTTTCTATGACCTAAAAAGTTGCGTTTGAAATTTAAATATGATAATGTATGTTTTAGGTGATGAATATGAAAAAGATGGAAATGAGACATACAAAAATATTAGAACTCTTAACTGAAAAAAAGAAAGTAGATGTCACAGAGTTATCACAATCTTTAGGGGTGTCACAGGTCACAATTAGAAAAGATTTGGATTTATTAGAAAAAAAAGGCCTGATCATTAGAGAACATGGCTTTGCGACTTTAAATGGAGAAGATGATATGAATAATCGTTTAGCTTATCATTATGAAGTCAAACAGAAGCTTGCGAAAGCTGCCTGTGCGTTTATTGAAGATGGGGAAACGCTGATGATTGAATCAGGATCATGCTGTGCCCTGCTGGCTCAAGAGATTGCGACAACGAAAAAAGATGTGACCATTATTACTAATTCATCATTTATAGCTGATTATATTCGCCAATTTCCTCAAATCAAAATAATTTTGCTGGGAGGAGAATATCAAAAAGAAGCACAAGTTGTTGTTGGACCCATGACAAGACGATGTGTGGAAGCTTTTTTTGTAGATAAGTTCTTTATTGGAACAGATGGCTTTTCTAAAAACACGGGCTTTACTGGTAATGACTATATGCGTAGTGAAACAGTCAGAGATATGGCAAAACAGGCAACGCATGTCGTTGTCATTACAGAATCATCAAAATTTCAGCAGGTAGGATTGGTGAATTTATTGCCAACAAATCAGGTTTCCTGTGTTGTTACAGATGATCAGATTCCTGCAGAAAGTGAAGAATATTTGACACTTCAAGGCATTACAGTTCAAAAAGTCAAATAAAAAAGGAGCTAAGCTCCTAGAAAAAACAATCAATCTGATTTTGAATAAATACATTTTGATAATCTTTTAAGTCCTCATTATGAAGGGCTTTTTTATTTTTATAGGCATATTCTTTATTTAACATTTCATATTTTTTTTCACCAAACTGATGAAATGGCAATAACTGTACACGTTTGATATGAAGGGATTGAAAGAGTTCAACAAATCCTCTAGCATCCTCTAAAGAATTATTAAAATCAGGAATGACAGGAATACGTGGTAAAATTTCAATATGATGTTCATGTGCCCACTTTAAGTTTTCGATAATACGTTCATTATGAACACCTGTTTTTAAAAAATGTTTTTCACTTTGATAATGTTTAACATCAAATAATAATAGATCAAATAATGGTGCTAAATCCTGAAAGATAACAGGTTCAACATAGCCAGTCGTTTCAATCGCAACATGAATCTGATGCTCTTTTAAAGCCAAAACAAGGTCTTTCACGAATGTAGGTTGGCTCATACCTTCTCCACCAGAAATCGTGACACCACCATCTGATTCTTCATAAAAGGGTAAATCCTGTAGACAGATACGAACGATTTCCTCAATACTTTGGTATTCTCCTTCCACAGACAAAGCTTTTTGTGGACATGTTTCAATACACTTCAAACATCCAATACATTGATCGAATTGTACATGAATATGACCGTCTTGATGCGTTAAGGCATGCTGAGGACAATGGTTGACGCATTGAAGACAATGAACGCATGATTGAACATCATAGAGAATTTGAACTTTCTCAAGTTGCGATTCAGGATTAGAGCACCATTCACATCTTAATGGACAACCTTTTAAAAAGACAGTCGTTCTAATACCTGGACCATCATGAATGCTGAATTTTTGAATGTTGAAAATAATTCCTTTTGACATAAGTATTCCTCTTTTCTATTCCTATCTTATCATAAATAATAAATATGGTAAATAAAAACTTTCAAATGAAATAAATAATATTTTTTTTGAAATATTTTATTGACAATATATCAGGGTGTGATAAGATTTAATTGAAAAATGAACTTTAAAAACTTTCAAATGAAATAAAAGGAGGAAATTTCATGAAAAATGTTGAACACTTTGGAGATTTAACACCACGTATGAATCATTTTAGAGAGGCAGTGTTGGATAAAAAGCCATATATCGATGCACAAAGAGCGTTATTGGCGACAGAAGCCTATCAAAAATATCAGAACCAGCCAGCTGTTATGAAGCGAGCATTGATGTTGAAAAATATTTTAGAGAAAATGTCTATTTATATTGAAGATGAGACTTTAATTGTAGGAAATCAGGCGTCTTCTAATAAAGATGCACCGATTTTTCCTGAATATACAATGAAGTTTGTAATGGAGGAATTAGATACGTTTGAAAAACGTGATGGAGATGTTTTCTATATTACAGAAGAAACAAAAGAAGCTTTGCGCTCAATTGCACCATTTTGGGAAAATAATAACTTAAGGGCTAAGGGAGAAGCTTTGCTTCCTGAAGAAGTCAGTGTTTTTATGGAAACAGGATTCTTTGGGATGGAAGGAAAACTCAATTCAGGAGATGCGCATTTAGCTGTAGAATATCAGAAAGTTTTAGAAATTGGATTAAAAGGGTATGAGGAAAGAGTTTTAAAATTGAAACAGGAACTGGATTTATGTGTACCTGAAAATATTGATAAATATCAATTTTATAAAGCTGTTTTAATTGTTATTGAAGCAGTGAAAACATTTGCCAATCGTTTTAGTGAACTAGCCAAAACAAAAGCGGAAAATGAAACCGGTTTAAGAAAAGAAGAATTACTGGAAATCAGTCGTATTTGTGCTAAAGTGCCTTATGAACCCGCACAAACATTTCATGAAGCAATTCAATCTGTGTGGTTTATTCAATTGATTTTACAGATTGAATCTAATGGGCATTCTTTGTCTTATGGGCGTTTTGATCAATATATGTATCCATATCTTCAACATGATTTAGATCAGAATCTTATCACTGAAGATGCGGCGGTAGAATTGCTTACGAATTTATGGATCAAAACTCTCACAATTAATAAAGTACGTTCACAAGCTCACACTTTTTCAAGTGCAGGAAGCCCAATGTATCAAAATGTAACGATTGGTGGTCAGACAACGGATAAAAAAGATGCAGTCAATAAGTTATCTTTCCTGGTTTTAAAATCAGTAGCACAGACACGTTTGCCACAGCCTAATTTAACAGTCAGATATCATGCTCATATCAATCAAAAATTCTTTGATGAAGCAATAGAAGTCATGAAATTAGGTACTGGAATGCCTGCTTTTAATAATGATGAAGTCATTATTCCTTCTTTTATTGAAAAAGGTGTAAAAGAAGAAGATGCTTATAATTATTCAGCTATCGGTTGTGTAGAAACAGCTGTGCCTGGAAAATGGGGTTATCGTTGTACAGGTATGAGTTATATGAATTTCCCTCGTATTTTATTGATTGCGATGAACAATGGTGTTGATATGACTTCTGGAAAACGTTTTGTTGAGCCATGTGGATATTTTACAGAAATGAAATCTTATGAGGAGCTTATGGAAGCATGGGATAAAGTCGTAAGAGAATTAACAAGAATGAGTGTTATTGTTGAAAATGCAATTGATTTGGCTTCTGAAAGAGATGTTCCAGATGTTTTATGTTCAACTCTTACAGAAGATTGCATCGGACGTGGAAAGACGATTAAAGAAGGTGGAGCTATCTATGATTTTATTTCAGGACTACAAGTAGGTATTGCCAATATGGCTGATAGTCTAGCAGCTATTAAAAAACTTGTTTTTGATGAAAAGAAAATTACTCAGCAACAATTATGGGATGCGCTTGTTGATGATTTTAGTAGTGAAGAAAGTCAAAAAATCCAACAAATGTTAATCAATGAAGCTCCAAAATATGGTAATGATAATGATGAGGTTGATCAATTGGTTATTGAGGCTTATGCATCTTATATTGATGAAATGAAGAAATATCCAAATACACGTTATGGTAGAGGACCAATTGGTGGTATTCGTTACGCAGGGACATCTTCTATTTCTGCTAATGTAGGACAGGGCTTTGGCACAATGGCAACACCAGATGGTAGAAAGGCACATACACCACTTGCTGAAGGATGTTCACCAGCTCATAGCTGTGATAAGAGTGGACCAACGGCTGTCTTTAAATCAGTTGCCAAATTGCCAACGCATGAAATTACTGGTGGTGTTTTATTGAACCAGAAAGTCACACCACAAATGTTATCAACAGAAGAAAATAAACAGAAACTAGAAATGTTAATGAAGACATTCTTTAATAGATTAGAAGGATATCATGTCCAATATAATGTTGTATCAAAAGAAACTTTAATTGATGCTCAAAAACATCCTGAGAAGCATAAGGATCTGATTGTAAGAGTTGCAGGTTATTCGGCTTTCTTTAATGTGTTATCTAAGGCAACACAGGATGATATTATTGGAAGAACTGAACAGAGTTTATAAGGAGGATATTATGGAATTTATTATTGATACAGTGAATTTAGAGGAAATTCAAGAAGCAGTAGAGTATATGCCAATAGTTGGAGTGACAAGCAATCCATCAATTGTCAAAGCAACAAGCCCGGCTCATTTCTTTGATCATATGCGACAAATCAGAGAGATTATTGGAAAGGAAAGAAGCCTTCATATTCAGGTGATTGCTAAAGATTGTGATGGGATGGTTAAGGAAGCACATCGTATCTTAAAAGAAATCGATGAAGATGTTTATATCAAAGTGCCTGTTTCTTATGAAGGTATCAAAGCTATTAAGATTTTAAAAGCAGAAGGACATCATGTCACAGCGACAGCTGTCTATGATTTGATGCAAGCATATATGGCATTGGCAGCAGGAGCGGACTATATTGCGCCATATGTCAATAGAATAGGAAATCTAGGAGCCGATCCAATGGAACTGATCAACGAGCTTTCCAATAGAATCATCATGGATGGATATGAATGCAAGATTCTTGCAGCCTCATTTAAAGGTGTACAGCAGGTTAGAGATGCCTTCAATAATGGAGCACAATCTATCACAGCACCAGTAGCAGTCTTAAAGCAAGTCTTTAAGAATCCAAATATAGAAAAAGCGGTCGATGATTTTAATAGTGACTGGTATTCTATTTATGGAGAAAATCAAGGAATCTGTGATTTATAAGTGATTGGGTATTTTATGAAAAATCATAAAATACTTTTTTTCATGCACGTTATTTTACTTTGCTTTCAAAGTTCTTTACAATAGATATAGGAAGGTGAAAAGAATGAAAGTTTTAATTATTGGAGGAGTTGCTGCAGGAGCGACAACGGCAGCAAGACTTAGAAGACTAAATAAAGATGTAGAAATTATTGTTTTTGAAAAAGGAAATTATGTGTCTTATGCTAACTGTGGTTTGCCTTATTATGTTTCTGGAGAAATTCAAGGAAAAGATGATTTGTTATTGATGACACCACAATTATTTCAAGATCGTTTTCAGGTTGATGTCAGAGTGGCGAATGAAGTCACAGCCATTCATCCTGAAAGTAAAAGCGTTTCTGTTTATAATCATTTAAGTGGAGAAACTTATGAAGAAAATTATGATCTACTGGTTATTGCGACAGGATCATCTCCTATTCGATTACCAATTCCGGGGATTGATCATCCAGATATTCAACAATTGTGGACAATTGATGATTTTGAAAAAATACGTCAAAAAGTGGAAACGGAAAATATTCAAACAGCATGTATTATTGGTGGAGGATTTGTAGGTATTGAAACAGCAGAAAATTTAAAGGAATTAAATGTGGAAGTTGATGTTGTAGAAAAAGGACCACAAATCTTAAATAATTTAGATTTTGAAATGGTACAGCCAATACATAAATATTTAAATAAAAAGGGTGTGCATTTGTATTTGAATACTGAATTATTGGCTTTTGAAGATGATCAATCAAAAATACAAGTTAAGACAGATCGTTTTATAAAGAGTTATGATTTGGTGATTCTTTCAGTCGGTGTGAAACCACAAAGTGAATTAGCCAAAGCGGCAGGTATTCAATGTAACCAAAAAGGTGGCATTGTTGTGGATGAATATTTAAGAACCAACATACCAGACATTTATGCCGTTGGAGATGTTATTGAAGTTGAACATTATATTAATCATCAAAAAACAATGATTCCTTTGGCAGGGCCAGCCAACAAAGAAGGAAGAATTTTAGCTGATAATTTAATGGGGCATACTCAAAAATATCAAGGATCATTAGGAAGTAGTATTATTAAAGTTTTCAAGATGGCAGCAGCCAGTACAGGTTTTAATGAAAAGCAGTTACAGGCAAATGGTTTAGTCAGACATCAAGATTATGAAGTCGTGATTATTCAACAAAAATCTCATGCTGGATATTATCCTGGAGCAAAGCCATTAACAATCAAAGTGATTTATGATCTTGAAGAAAAAATTCTAGGAGCACAGGTTGTTGGCTATGAAGGTGTTGATAAACGTATTGATGTCATTTCAACAGCCATTCATTATCATGGAAAAGTGACAGACTTAAAGGATTTACATATTGCTTATGCTCCACCATTTGCTTCCGCTAAAGATGCAGTCAATATGGTAGGCTATGTTGCCGAAAATATCAAAAATGGTTATGTTCGTTTGATGTTGCCCGATGAATATCAGCAAGTTAAAGAAGATGTCATCACATTAGATGTCAGAGAAAACGATGAGAGAAAAGCAGGGTATATTGCAGGCTCTTATCATATTCCATATGGAGAATTGGTAGAACGATATCAGGAATTGGATCCAAAGCAGACAATTGTGATTTATTGTGCCGTAGGAGTCAGAGCTTATAATTGTGCTAGAATTCTTATGCAAAGAGGATATCAAAAAGTTTACGTTTTAAGCGGTGGTTTAGGATTTTATCTAGATTATTGCTTTCAATAATCAATATTTTTTACATAAACTTAACAAATTTTATACAAAAATATGATTTTTCCACTACCTAAAAAGATATACACTATGTGTGTCAATAAAGACGAATGATAAAAAAGGAAGGGTTAAAATATGAAAAAATTCGGAGCTTTATTATTAGCATGTGTATTAAGCTTTAGCTTGGTAGGATGCGGAAATAATGGTGGAGGTAGTGATGATGCTGCTTCAGGAAGTGGAGATGTGAGTGGAACAGTTGCATTAAATGGTTCAACATCAATGGAAAAACTTGTTAATGGATTAAAAGAAGCTATTGTGGAAACTTATCCAAATTTACAATTAGAACCACAATTTACTGGTTCAAGTGCTGGGGTTGAAGCAGTTACAAATGGAACTGCTGATATCGGAGATGTATCAAGAGCTTTAACTGATGAAGAAAAAGCAGGTGGTTTAGTAGAAAATATTGTTGCTTTAGATGGTATCGCAGTTGTCACTGATGCAGCTAATACTGCTACTAACTTAACAACTCAACAATTAAAAGATATCTACACTGGAAAAATCACTAACTGGAGTGAAGTAGGTGGAGCTGACCAAAATATCGTTGTTATTGGACGTGAAAGTGGTTCAGGAACAAGAGATGCATTTGAAGAAATCTTAGATATTGCTGATCAATGTAAATTAGCTCAAACATTAAATGAAACAGGAGCTGTTGCTGCAGCTGTACAATCTACACCAGGATCAATTGGATATATTTCATTAGATGCATTAAATGATAATGTTAAAGCATTACAATTAGATGGTGTTGCACCAAGTGAAGAAACAGTAAAAGATGGTTCATATACTTTACAAAGACCATTCGTTATGGCTACTAAAGGTGAAGTTAGTGAACAATCAGCACAAGTTCAAGCTGTATTTGACTTCATTAATAGTGATGCAGGACAAGAAGTTATTTCATCAGTTGGTTTAGTTTCAGCAAAATAGTTATAAAAAGGAGCAATGATTTGCTCTTTTTTTATGTCTTTAGAAAAAAGATTTGTAAAGAAAATGTTAAGTAAAAACAATAAGAAATCATTAAAAAACGTATTTCTTAACATAAACTTAACATTTTTTATACAAAATATTGCTATTTCTTTTGATAGAAAAGATATACACTAGCAATGATTTAAGGAGTCTAAAGATAAAAGAAGGGGTTTAATATGGAAAGAAAGATGACATCTATTATTGCAAATAGGAAAACAAAATCAATGGTAGAAAAAATAGCAGCCATTATTTTTACATGCTGTGCTGTTGTATCTATCGTTGCTGTTGTGGGAATTACTGCATATATGTTCGTTTCTGGAACTCCTGCTATTTTTAAGGTAGGTTTGACAGAAATCTTGTTTAGTAATGTTTGGGCACCAACTGCAGCAGATCCGCAATATGGTATTCTTAACATTATCTTAACATCAATTGTTGGTGTGTTTTTCGCAATTTTGATTGGAGTGCCAATTGGTATTTTAACAGCAGTCAATTTGGCAGAGATTGCCAATCCTAAAGTTCGTAATGTTGTTAAGTCAGCAGTTGAGCTATTAGCTGGTATTCCATCAGTGGTTTATGGGTTATTAGGAATATTGATCATTAACCCATTAATGTATCAGTTGGAATTAATGATTTTTGCTGGATCAAAGACACATCAGTTTACCGGTGGAGCCAATTTGATTTCTGCTATTTTGGTATTAGCAATTATGATTTTACCAACATTAATTAATATTACAGAAACTTCATTAAAGTCTGTACCTGATGATTATCGCAAAAGTTCATTAGCATTAGGCGCTAGTCAAATGCAAACAATTTTTAAAGTTGTTTTGCCAGCTGCTAAAAATGGTATTATGTCAGCGGTTGTTTTAGGGGTTGGAAGAGCGATTGGAGAAGCAATGGCCATCTTGCTTGTCGCAGGGAACTCAGTTAATTTCCCGCTTCCATTTAACTCTGTTCGTTTTTTAACAACAGGAATTGTTTCTGAAATGGGATATGCTTCAGGAACACATCGTGAAGTGTTGTTTACAATTGGTTTGGTTTTATTTGTCTTTATTTTAGCAATTAACCTGATTTTAACATTTATTTTAAAACGAGGTGGAGAAGATGGACAATAGTATATTTAATAAAAAGAGCAGAATGAGTGATAAAGTATTGAGTTTCCTCATTCAATTATCCACTGTGATTTCGGTAGGTCTATTGGTTGTTATTATTGGATATATTTTAATAAGAGGTATTCCTAGTTTTAACTTTGGATATCTTGTCAATGCAACAAGTGTATTAAAGGATACAGTCGGAATTTTACCTAATATTATTAATACAGTTTATATGATTGTTGTAACATTGCTGATTGCTGGTCCTATTAGTGTTGGTGGAGCCATTTATTTAAATGAGTATGCAAAAAATAAAAAATTTGTTGAAATTATTTCATTTACAACTGAAGTTTTAGCAGGTATTCCATCTATTATCTATGGTTTATTTGGTATGTTGTTTTTTGGGAATTTATTGGGTTTAGGATATTCTATTTTAACTGGGGCATTGACTTTAGCTATTATGATCTTGCCAATCATTTCTAGAAATACACAGGTTGCTTTGCAGGCAGTGCCAAAAAGTTATAGAGAAGCAGCATTAGGAATTGGAGCAACAAAATGGTATATGATTCGAACTGTTCTTCTTCCAAGTGCAATTCCGGGAATCTTAACTGGTGTCATTTTAGCGATGGGAAGAATTGTTGCTGAATCTGCAGCACTATTATTTACAGCCGGAAGCTTAGCAGCAATGCCAAGAGGATTGTTTGAACATTTATTCTCAAGTGGTGGAACTCTAACAATTCAATTGTACTTAGAAATGGCGAAAGCTAACTATGACGTTGCATTTGTTATTGCATTAATTTTGGTTATTGTTGTTTTGGTGTTGAATTTCTTAGCAAAATGGATTTCAAAAAGATTTGATGTAAATAAGGTTGATTAAGGAAGGGTTTAAAGATGAGTGTAAAAATTAGTTCTAAGAATTTAAATCTCCATTACGGAGAGAAACATGCATTAAAAGATGTCAATTTAGATATTGTTGAAAATAAGATTACAGCGTTTATTGGTCCTTCTGGATGTGGAAAATCTACATTCTTAAAGACATTAAATAGAATGAATGATTATGTTAATAATGTAAAAATCGATGGTGAAATTACTTTAGATGGAGAAAACATCTATGATTCACGTGTTGATACGACAGTTTTACGTAAAAAAGTAGGGATGGTTTTCCAACAGCCAAATCCATTTCCAATGAGCATTTATGATAACATTGCTTATGGTCCTAGAATTCATGGGATTAAAAATAAGAAAAAATTAGATGAAATTGTTGAAAAAAGTTTAAAAGCTGCAGCCTTATATGATGAAGTTGCTGATCGTTTACATACATCAGCACTTGGATTATCAGGTGGACAACAACAACGTTTATGTATTGCCAGATGTTTGGCAGTAGAACCAGAAGTTATTTTGTTAGATGAACCAACAAGTGCTTTGGATCCTATTTCTACATTAAAAATTGAAGAACTTTTAATGGAATTAAAAGATAAATATACAATTGCCATTGTGACACATAATATGCAACAAGCGTCACGTATTGCTGATTATACAGCTTTCTTCTTGGTTGGAGAAATGGTAGAATATGGAGAGACAAAGGATATTTTCTCAATGCCTAAAGATAAACGTACTGAGGATTATATTACAGGTCGTTTTGGTTAATATTGTTGTGTTTTGATTGGAAAGTAAATATAATGGAGGTATGTAAAAATGATTAGAAAACTATTTGATGAAGAATTAGAGAAGTTGAATGTTGATTTAACGAAGATGGGTCATCTTGTAGAAGTTGCTATTGAAAATATGATTGACGCATTTAAAAATCAGGATAAAGCTCTTGCAAAAGAAATTATTACAAATGACCGTTTGATTAATGATATGGAAAGAACTGTTGAATCAAGAGCATTTAATTTGATCTTACGTCAACAACCAATTGCAACGGATTTAAGAAATGTAACATCTGCTTTAAAGATTGTTACTGATTTGGAAAGAATTGGTGACCAGGCAGCTGATATTGCAGAAATTATCTTAAATTTTGAAGGAGAACATGCTTATAAGACTGTTGAACATATTCCAACAATGGCTAAAAAAGCTAAGATTATGGTTCATGAAGCTATTGATTCATTTATTAAAAAAGATTTATCAACTGCACGTTTAGTAAAAAGCATGGATGATGAAATTGATGCGTTGTTTAAAGAAGTTATTCAGGAAGTTACAGAAATTATTAAGGAAAACAGTGAAAGAATTGATTATTGTATTGATTTCTTAATGATTGCGAAATACTTAGAAAGAGTTGGCGATCATGCAGTCAACATTTGCGAATGGTTAGAATTTAATCAAACAGGATCTGTAAATGATCAAAGATTGATTTAGGAGGAAATAATAATGAACGAACGTATTTTTGTCATTGAGGATGATGAGAATATTCAAGAGATAGTTAAATTATCTCTTGAATCTAATGGATATCAAGTAACTTTATTTGATAATGCTATTGATGCCATTATAGAAATAAAAAGAGAAGCTCCAGATCTGGCTATTTTTGATGTTATGTTACCACAAATGGATGGAATTTCAGCAGTTAAGAAAATTAGAGAAACAAATACTGAAATGCCTATTTTAATTTTGAGTGCAAAAGATAGTGAAATTGATAAAATTCATGGACTCGATAGTGGTAGTGATGACTATATGACAAAACCATTTGGGGTTTTAGAGCTTTGTGCACGCGTTCGTACATTGTTAAGAAGAGTTCATCCTAAATCAAAAGTTTTAAAAACACCTTCTTTATCTATTGATAAATCCACACATGTTGTTAAACATCATCAGGAACCTATGGATTTAACACATAAAGAATATCAATTACTTGTTTATCTGATTGAAAATAAAGATCGTGTTGTTGAAAGAGATGAATTATTAAATAATATTTGGGGATATGATTTTATTGGGGAATCAAGAGCATTAGATGTGCATATACGATCACTTCGTAAAAAGTTAAATGATGATGGAGAAAAATATATTAAAACAATTCGCTCGGTAGGATATCGATTTGTCGAAAAAGAGGAGGATAAATATGACTAAGTCTATCCTCCGTTATTTTATTATCATTTTAATTGTGGCTTTATTGAGTAGTTGTACGATATCTGCGATGTTGGTATCCAATGGTATATTGGATACCACAAAACATGATATGCTTTATTCTTTAAAGCTTATTGATTATGCATTGGATTATGATGCACCTCTTGAAAGTCAAATAGAAAAATTGAATCCACTCGCTTATAGTGATGATACACGTATCAGTGTTATTGATGTTCAGGGGGATGTTGTTGCGGACACTGCAAGAGACTCTATTTCGGAAAATCATCTGGAGCGTCAAGAGATTCAAGAAGCTCTTAAAAACGGAGAAGGCTATGCCCAAAGAAAATCTGAGACAACTGGAGAGGAAACTCTCTATGTTGCTTTATATAATCATGATGATTATGTCGTGCGTCTTTCTATACCTTATCATGGCATTACAGATTATTTATCAACACTTGTACCGGCTTTTGCGATAAGCAGTGTTGTTTCCTTTGTGATTGCTTTTATATTGTCAAGAAAACTCGCTGTAACAATATCTAAACCTATTATTGAAATTAGTGATAGTCTGGATCATATGAGTAAAGATTTTAGAGTTGATTTAAGGGACTATGATTATCAGGAATTTAATGTTATTGTTGATACGATTTATAATTTATCGCATAGACTTCGTAAATCTATGCGAGAAGTTAAGTTGGAAAGAGTAAAAATTGATGAAATTTTAAAGCAGATGAATGAAGGATTTGTTTTATTGGATGAAAACTATAAAATTCTCAGTATTAATGAAAAAGCTATTTCGATATTGGGAAATATGAAAGTTCACGATCACATTCTAGATTATTTGTATTTCCCGGATATTATACGAGCCTTACAAAATAATATTACGAAACAACAGGTTGAAATTAAAATTGAAGAAAATATTTATGCTTGTTATATTTCGCGAGTGGATTTTGGTACTACATTATTGTTTGTGGATATTACAGCTTCTAAGAAAGCAGAGAAAATGCGTAGTGAATTTTTCTCTAATGTTTCTCATGAATTAAAGACACCAATGACTTCAATTAGAGGATATAGTGATTTATTGGCTCAAGGTGTTGTTCAGGATGATAAACAAAAACAAATAATGTTAGAGAAGATTCAAACGGAAGTTGACAGTATGTCGAGATTGATTAATGACATATTGATGCTATCGAGACTGGAAAGTATGGATGTTGAAACAGAAATGATGCCAATTAAAATGAAAAGTATTGTGGATGAAGTTTTAGAAAGTTATGAAGTTGAGATTGCGAAACACGATATCCATATGAAATATGATTTTGACGATATTGTTTATGAAGGGAATCACCAACAGATATATACATTATTAAATAATATTATTGGAAATGCGATCAAATATAATAAGGATCATGGTGAAGTATCGATTGATATCGAAACACAGGGTGATGGCATGAAGATTGTTGTAGAAGATACAGGAATTGGTATTCCATTAGCTGACCAGGGACGTGTATTTGAAAGATTTTATCGTGTGGATAAAGGAAGAAGTAAACAACGAGGAGGAACTGGCTTAGGTTTAGCGATAGTTAAACATATTGTTTCTCATTATAAGGGAACGATTGATTTGAAAAGCGAGTTAAATGTTGGAACAAAAATTGAAATTGTTTTACCACATCAAAAGAGGACTGATTAATTCAGTCTTTTTTGTTTGAAAATTAAAATAATGGATATACTTAGTCGTGGTGATGAGAATGAATCAATCATATTGGCAAAAAACAGTGAAGATGCCAGAGTGTCCAATAGTTAATACAGATTTAAAAGCAGATATAGTGATTATTGGATCAGGGATGGCAGGAGTGTCTTTGGCTTATCAGTTAAAAGATTTACCATATCGTGTGATTGTGGTTGAAAAGGACATGATTGGCTATCATACAAGTGGACATACAACGGGGAAATTGACAGTCCTTCATGGCATAAATTATGATTTATTAAATAAGTATTATGATATTCATTATGCGTATCTTTATTATTTATCTAACGTAGAGGCTTTGGAAACAATCAAGTCCATTATTGAAAAGGAACATATTGAGTGTGATTTTTGCGAAAATGAAGCCTATTTGTATACCAATGACCCACAATATGTTCCTTTGATTCAAGATATTGAACAGTTGTTTCATGCTTTTCATGTGGAGACATTAAAAGACCCACAATACTTAGAATCCATTGGTTTAAAACATCAGGCTGTTTTTCATCCATTAAAATATATCAAAGCTTTAGTTGAAAAGTGTCAAGAGAGTGGAGTCGATTTTTATGAACATAGTCAAGTTGAACGTGTTATAAGAAATCATAATAATTATATTTTAGATGTTAATCATAAGCAGATAGAATGTCAATATGTTGTTCATGCGACGCGATATCCTTTTATAAAGAAAGGAATGTTTTTTGCAAAAATATTTCAAACTAAAGAAAATATTGATTATCGAAAACAAAATGGTATGAAAAGCTTGTTGAGCGTAGATATTCATAAGAGTTATAGACCGGTCAAAGATGGTGGATTATATATTGATCAGGAAAGTCAAAATTGGTATGCCTTAGATAGTGTACCATTAAGAGGTGTCCCATATATTGGAGAAATAAAACCAGATAGCAAGGAATATATTATTTATGGCTTTCAAAAATGGGGAATGACATTGTCACAAGTTGCAGCAACATTAATTAAAGATTTAATTTTAAAGAGAGAAAATGCTTATAAAGAATTATATAGTTGTCAGTATTTTTCATTTTCTTTTTTAAAAGAGTATCAAAGAAAGATCATGAATCATTATTATATGGGATTTATCAAACCGAGATTTGATTATTTGACAATGAATGAAATTCATAAAGAAGAAGGCGGGATAGTCAGATATCATGGTAAGCTACTTGCTATATATAAGGATAAGCAAGGATTATGTCATGTCTTCTCGCCTTATTGTCCACATATGAAATGTATTATACAGTTTGATAAGAAAAATAAGATATGGATTTGTCCTTGTCATCAATCTACATATGATGTTTATGGAAGAAAATTAGATGGACCAAGTCTAAAATCATTAAAAAAGAAAAAAATTTAAAAAATGGGTAAAGGAAAAAGTGTAGTTATAATGGGGTTTTTTTAAGATGAAGAAAGAAGAAGAACAAAAAAATGCAAAAAAAATGAAAAAAAGGGTTGCAAAAGGGGAGAGGAGATGGTATTATAGATGAGCACTCGG
>CALUZM010000032.1 GCA_944325245.1 uncultured Massilimicrobiota sp.
ACACCAAAAAATATTGGTGTTTCTGGTAATATTACTATGGATGAATCTGAAATGGATGAATAAAATAAGTATTAGCAAGGAAGTTGCTAATACTTTCTTTTTGAATGATGTTAGAACATTTTAAAGGCGACGAGGCTTTTGTTAAGAAAATTTTAGATTATCAATTTCAAGCTCTTCATCATCAAAGGATGATTTTAACTCCATTTTATAATCCTCATGAACAGGAGATTGTCAGAAGTGTGATTGGAAAAGAGCTTGTTGTCAAGAGTTTTGGTGGTTTTGTTCATGCTGAAAATCAACGCATGATTATCTGTCCAGACTTTTATGAGATTCAATCAGATGATTTTCAAATTCAAGTCATTGAAATTTTGTATAATCAGCAATTTGGAAAAATTAAACATAAAGATATTTTAGGAGCATTAATGAATTTAGGTATCAAAAGAGAATGTATTGGTGATATTTATGATGGTGAACGTTTTTTCTTTGCCTGTACTTTGCAAACTTTTCCTTATATTAAACAATCTTTAAAACAGATTAAAAAATCAAAAGTTCATCTTAAGGAATGTCATGAGGAAATAGAAATTGTACATGAATATATCTCTAAATCTTTCATTTTATCAAGTATGCGTCTCGATAAAGTTGTTTCAGCAATGTTTAAAGTTTCTCGACAATCAGCCAGTGAGGCTATTCGTAGTGGTCATGTGAAAGTCAATTATAAAATTGTTGAAGAAGTCAGTTATTTGTGTCATAATAATGATATGGTATCTTTTAAACATCATGGTCGTGTCAAACTTATAGATGAAAATAAGCAAACACGACAAGGTAATTATGTTGTTTCT
This sequence comes from uncultured Massilimicrobiota sp., assembly GCA_944325245.1. Taxonomy (GTDB): domain Bacteria; phylum Bacillota_I; class Bacilli_A; order Erysipelotrichales; family Coprobacillaceae; genus Allocoprobacillus. Next base: position 840 of record CALUZM010000032.1, read on the forward strand.
GGATACTTTTATAAGTGAGGTGGATGGATTGGAACAATTTGATAAACAATTTCGTGGTTATAATATTGAGGAAGTTAACAAGCGTATCAATGAATTGAAACAGGAAATTGAAAAACAAAAAAAGACGATTCAGTCAATGGAAGAAGAAATGACGGAATTAAAAGAACAAAACACTTTACTTACAAAACAAATTTCTGTTCATGAGAAAACTAATGAAGAGATTGCGAGACTTGCTTTAAAGGAAGCTAGTGAATTAATTGAAAAGGCTAAAAGAAATGCCAATATGATTCTCAAAGAATCTATGGAATATGTTCGTGGTTTGTCAAAAGATATGGATACGTTTAAGCAAGAAGCTATTGATTTTAGAACAAATGTTGTAAAAATGAGCAAAGAAATGCTAGAAACTATTGACAAATCAGAAATTTTCAGTTTAATTAAAGAAGAACAAGAAAACAAATACAATGACAAGGACAGTTTATAAGTAAAGCTTAAAGAGAGTTTGCGGTTGGTGAAAGCAAATAAGTGGAACTTATAATGAATCGACCTGAGAGTAGCTTATTTGAACGAAAGTAGAATAAGACGTACATCGCGTTAAGATGTTAAGTGCATATCTTAGTGAAGATATGAATAAAGGTGGTACCGCGTCATCACGTCCTTTAACAGGACGTTTTTTTATTTGAGAAAGGAAGGAAGACAATGAATTATAAAGACACATTATTAATGCCTAAAACAGATTTTGAAATGCGTGGAAATCTTCCTAAAAAGGAACCAGGTTATGTTCAAAGATGGCAAGACACTCATATGTATGAAAAGGTTATAGAACAAAATCAGGGACATGATGATTTTGTTTTCCATGATGGACCACCATATGCTAATGGAAATATGCATACTGGACATATGTTAAACAAAATTATTAAAGATGTGATTTGTCGTTATAAAAACATGCAGGGATTATATACACCATATATTCCTGGATGGGATACACATGGATTACCAATTGAAAATGCTATTCAAAAATTAGGAGTCAATCGTAAAGAATTAAGTACTGCTGAATTTAGAAAAAAATGTTATGAATACGCATTAAAACAAGTTGAAATTCAAAAAGAACAATGTATTCGTGTTGGAACATTTGCTGATTATGATCATCCATATTTAACTTTATTACCAGAATTTGAAGCCAATCAAATTGATGTTTTTGCCAAAATGGCTATGGATGGGTTGATTTATAAAGGATTAAAACCTGTGTATTGGTCACCATCAAGTGAATCCGCTTTAGCAGAAGCAGAAGTTGAATACCATGATGTGAAAAGTCCAACTATCTATGTGAAATTCCCTGTTAAAGATGGAAAAGGTATTTTAGATACTGATACAAGTTTTGTGATTTGGACAACAACACCTTGGACAATTCCAGCAAACCTTGCAATCTGTTTAAATGCTGATTATACCTATGCACTTGTTCAAAGTGAAAAAGGAAAATTAATTGTTTTAGAAGAACTTGTTGATTCTTTATGGGAAAAATTTGAATTAAAAGAAAAACAAATTTTAAAAACATTTAAAGGACAAGAATTAGAAATGATTACTTGTCAGCATCCATTATATGATCGTGAATCATTAGTTATTTTAGGAGACCACGTGACTGCTGAAGCAGGTACTGGATGCGTTCATACTGCTCCTGGATTTGGTATGGATGACTTTATTGTTGGTCAAAAATATGGTTTAGATATTTATTGTAATGTTGATGAACATGGTTGTATGATGGAAGACTGTGGTGAATGGTTAGCGGGTCAATATGTTGATGATGCAAATAAAACAGTGACTTTAAAACTTGATGAATTAGGAGTACTTTTAAAACTTGAATTCATTACACATAGTTATCCTCATGACTGGCGTACAAAAAAACCAATTATCTTTAGAGCAACTGACCAATGGTTCTGTTCAATTGATAAGATTAGAGAAAAATTATTAGATGAAATTGATCATGTTGAATGGTTAAATGAATGGGGTCATATCAGAATCTACAATATGATTAAAGATCGTGGTGACTGGTGTATTTCTCGTCAAAGAAGCTGGGGAGTTCCAATTCCTATTATTTATTGTGAAGATGGGACACCAATTATGGAAGAAGAAGTTTTCAAACATATCTCTGAGTTATTTAGACAATATGGTTCTAATATTTGGTTTGAAAAAGATGAAAAATTCTTATTACCTGAAGGATATACGAATGAACATTCACCAAATGGTATCTTTAAGAAAGAAAAAGATATTATGGATGTGTGGTTTGATTCAGGATCTTCACATACAGGATGCATGAGAGAAAGAGGATATCGTTATCCAGTTGATTTATACTTTGAAGGTAGTGATCAATATCGTGGATGGTTCAACTCATCATTAATCATTGGAACTGCTGTTTATGGTCAAGCCCCTTATAAAACAGTTTTATCTCATGGATTTGTATTAGATGGTAAAGGAAATAAAATGTCTAAATCATTAGGCAATACTGTTGATCCAATTAAACTTGTGAATCAATATGGTGCTGATATTTTAAGATTATGGGCAACTTCAGTTGCATATCAATCTGATGTACGTATTTCTAATGATATTATGAAACAAATTGCTGAAAATTATCGTAAAATTAGAAATACAATGCGTTTTGTTTTGGGAAATCTTTCTGATTTTAAAGCAAGTGATTTGGTCGAAATCTCAAAACTTGAAGGTGTTGATCAATATATGCTTGTTGAATTAAATCAGTTAATGAAAGGTTATGAAGAAGCCTTTAATCAATATGATTTTGCTGAAGCAAATCAGTTAATTTTAAATTGCTTTACAAATACTTTAAGTGCTTTCTATATGGACTTTACAAAAGATATTCTTTATATTGAAAAAGCAGACAGCTTAAGAAGAAGACAAGTTCAAACAGTATTATATTATTATGCAAAAACAATGATGAAATTATTATCACCAATTCTTGTCTTTACAAGTGAAGAATTGCATGATCATTTCCATTGTGATGATGATAAAGCTGAATCTATTTTCTTAGAAGCAAAACCAGAATTACTTCCAGTAGAAAATGAAGAAGCTATTAAAGAATATTACGATCGTTTCTTGCTGTTAAGAAAAGATGTCTTAAAATCATTAGAAGAATTAAGAAATGCTAAAGAAATTAAATCAAATATGGAAGCAAAAGTGACAATTTGCTTAAAAGATCCATATCAGGATATGAGTCAATTGGCTGATGTTTTAAAACAATTATTTATTGTTGCGAAAGTTCAGATAGTCAATGATTCTACAAATCTTGAAGAATATGAGACAGCTTATATTCATAGTGAAAAATTCAATGGTGTTCAATGTCCAAGATGCTGGAATTATTTTGAAGAATCAGAAATGGAAGGCGAATTGTGTCCTCGTTGTCATGATGTCATCCATGGATAAATAATAAATGGTACGTATCGTACCATTTATTTTTGAAAGGAGATAGTATGAGTCAAAGCTTTAAAGGTGGAATTTTATTATTGATTGCGGCTCTTATATGGGGAAGTTCTTTTATTGTTATGAAGAGTGCTGTTGATTTTTTAACACCTGCAGTCTTGTTATTATTGAGATTTTCTTTAGCTGCCTTATTATTGTCTATGATTTTTTGGCGTCATTTAAAAACATTAAACATTCAACAAATCAAAGGTGGATTATTAACAGGTTGCTGTTTGTTTGGAGCATATTATGTACAGACATGGGGCTTGAATTATACAACACCTGGGAAGAATGCTTTTTTAACAGCGGTTTATTGTGCTATTGTTCCATTTTTAATTTGGATTTTTTATCATAAAAGACCTGATATTTATAATTTCATGGCTGCATTTATATGTGTCATAGGTATTGGGTGTGTTTCGTTGGATGGAAATTTAGCTATGAATATTGGAGATTTGTTAACATTATGTGGTGGTGTCTTATACGCTTTACACATTTTATTGATTAAAAGATTTTCTAATGGAATTAATGGTGGAGCTTTTACGTCATTACAATTTATCGGTGGAACCTGTGCAGCTTTGCTTGTTGCTGTATTGAGTGAAGATTTGACTTTAATTACAAAAATTGAACCATCTATTTATTTACAGATTCTTTATTTGGTTTTCTTTGCGACAGCACTGACAATGTTTTGTCAGACAACTGGACAAAAATATACAAGTGAATGTAATGCATCATTGATTTTATCTTTGGAATCCGTTTTTGGTGTCGCCTTTTCAATTGCGTTTTATGGAGAAGTTTTAACTCCTAAAATTCTGATAGGATTTATTCTTATTTTTGTTGCTGTTGTGATTTCTGAAACGAAGCTTTCATTTTTAAGGAAAGGGGGATCTCAATGAAAAAATTAATAAGTTTAATTGTCCTGGTGATGCTCTTTTTTCAAATCACGCCTGTCAGCGCTAGTGAAAATTTAAATGTGTCTCTTCACTCTCAATATGCTTATTTATATGATCAACAGACAAATATTGTTTATCTTGATCAAAGAAGCCAAGAAAGAATTTATCCTGCCAGTATGACCAAAATTCTGACTGTCAGTCTTGCTTTAGAAAAGATTGATGATATTCATCAAGAAGTTCAGATAGAGCAAGTGGATTTGGATGGATTATTAGAACAAGGGGCATCAGTAGCTGGATTCTATGTAGGAGAACGAGTTACATATGAGGATTTGCTTTATGGAGCTTTATTGCCTTCAGGTGCTGATGCCTGCAACGCTTTAGCACGTTTGACTTATGGATCAACTGATCAGCTTGTTGAAGCTATGAATCAACTTGTTACGCGTCTGCATTTGAATGATTCACATTTTATGAATGTTACTGGACTTCATGATGAACAACATTATACGACACCTTATGATATGGCTATGATCCTTCATCATGCTTTACAAAATGATGCTTTTGAAGATGTTTTCAATGCACGTGTTTATACAAGCTCTAGAGGCAATCATACATGGGCCTCTTCTTTACAAAGAGGAAAAAATGCTTATGGATTAGATATTTCACAGATTGATGGCGCAAAAAGTGGTTTTACTGATGAAGCTCAATTAACTTTAGCAAGTACCATGACAATTGATGAGCACCAATTCATTTTAGTGACTGCCTATGCACAAGGACAATATACACAAAACCACGTCAGAGATGCGATTGCTGTCTGTCAATATTTACATAACAACTACCATCAGGTTATTCTTTATAAAAAAGATGAAGAAATGGCAGATTATTGGATTTTACAATCCTTTGATTTCCGTTATCAGTATTGTGCACCTGAGGAAATATCCGTTATTGTAAATAAAGATATATCAGAAAATGATCTGGTTTATCAAATAGATACACCAACATTTCTTGTTGCCCCTATGGAGGCAGGAGAAAAAATAGGTACTCTATCTATTTACAACCAAGATCAGCTTGTATATTCATATGATATGATATTATTAACAGACATTTCTTCAACATTAATGGAAAGAATCTTATATTATGGATTGATTTTTCTTGTTGTAGGGGGATGTATAGCAGTTATCATTGTTTTTAAAAAAAGACATAAAAAATAACAAAAGGCTGAACGAATGATTGAACTTTATTTCATCATAGTCACTCGTTTCAGCCTTTTATTTATTTTCTTTTAAATCAATAATACGATCAATACCATATCCAACAAATCGACCTATAAAAATAATAATAACACCGACAATAGGTAAAACAGGATTTGAATTGGTAACCAGATACCAGATAATACATAAAAAACCTATAACATAACCAATAAATGTTAAAATATTTGTATACTTAGTTGATCTTGAATCTTCCATAAATTCACCTCATTTAACATAAAGTTATTATAACATCTTTCAATATTTTTTCAATACTGTTATAATGTTGAAGGGGGGTTATATGAAAAAAGGTTGTCTTTTTGATTTAGATGGTACATTGGTCAATTCTATTAAGGATTTGGCCTTATCAACGAATAAAGTTTTAGAATTGCATCATTTACCAACATATGATATTTCAGAGTATAATATGTTTGTTGGAAATGGAGTGAAAAAATTGATGGAACGTGCATTGGGACAAGAACATATTGATATGTTAGATGTGTGTTTAAATGATTTTCATAAAATCTATCGAGAACATTGTCTTGATTATACAGTTCCTTATGATGGTATAAAAGAATTGATTGATTTTTTGAAAGAACATCATATTCAAATGTCTGTTGTGACAAACAAACCACATACTTTAGCTATTCAAATTGTTGAGGCTTTATTTCCAGATACATTTACTGCTGTTTATGGTCAACAGGATTTATATCCTATTAAACCAGATCCACAATCTAGCTATATGGCATTAAAAGAAATGAAATTAGATAAAAAAGATTGTTTTTTTATTGGAGATAGTCAGGTAGATATTGATACAGGATACTTTGCAGGGATTGAATCTATCGGTGTAACATGGGGATTTCGAGGACGACAGGAACTTGAAGAAGCAGGAGCTGATCATATTGTTGAAAATCCCCAAGAAATTAAGGAGTTTTTTCAAAAATGAAAATAGGTGTCAGTCAATGTCTATTAGGTGTTCATTGTACATATAATGGAAAAAGCCATCCTGTTGACGTCATGATCAAAATGAATCAGGATCATTTGATTGTTCCAGTATGTCCAGAGGTCTTAGGTGGACTTACTATTCCACGTGATCCAGCAGAAATTCAGTCAGTGAATCCATTAAAAGTGGAAACCTGCTTTCATCAGGATGTGACAGAAGAATATGTAAAAGGTGCTCAAAGAGCTTTGGAAATATTTCAGGAAAATCATATTGAAGTGGCTTTATTGAAGTTTAGAAGTCCAAGCTGTGGTTGTGATGGTGTCTATGATGGGACATTTCAACATAAACTTATTCATGGCCAAGGTGTATTTGCTAAAATGTGCCATGAATGTGGAATACAGTTATTTCATGAAAATCAGATTGAAGAATTCTTAAAATATATAGGAAAGGAAGATGATTATGGGACATATTTTAAAGATTCAACCAGTATTTAAAGAAATGATTTGGGGTGGTCATAAGCTGAGAGATGTTTATGGCTATGATATTCCAAGTGATCACACAGGAGAATGTTGGGCTATTTCTGGTCATAAAAACGGTGACTGTGAAATTGCTGATGGAGAATATCAAGGAAAAACAGTATCATGGTTATGGCAAAATCATAAAGAACTTTTTGGAAATGCTCAAGGAGATCAGTTTCCTCTATTAGTTAAAATTATTGATGCGAAAGATGATTTATCTGTACAGGTTCATCCTAATGATGAATATGCAGCTAAACATGAAAATTCATTAGGTAAGACAGAATGCTGGTATGTTTTACAGGCTGATGAAGGAACAAAGATGGTAATGGGACATCATGCAAAAACAAAAGAAGAATTCATCAAAGCTATTGAAAATGATGATTATGATCATTTATTAAATTCTTTTGAAATTAATAAAGGAGATTTCTTCTATATTCCATCTGGAACTTTGCATGCCATTTGCAGTGGATCATTGATATATGAAGCACAACAATCTTCTGATATTACATATCGTGTTTATGACTATCATCGTAAAGATAAAGATGGAAATGAAAGACAATTACATGTTCAACAATCTATTGATGTCACAAATGTTCCAGCTGATTTAGAAACAAATAAATTATTTACAAATAGTCATTTGGATCATGGTTCAAAAACAAGATATGTTGAAAGTGAATTCTTTACAGTAGATTGTTATCGTATAAATGGTGAAAACATCATTACTAATGATAAACCTTTCCAGCTTGTAAGTATCCTTGAAGGAGAAGGAACACTAGAAGGTATGGAAGTGAAAAAAGGAGATCATTTCATCGTTTGTAGTGATCAGGAAAATGTCACTTATGATGGTGTTATGACATTTATGATAACAACTCTATAAAATATATAAAGCAGATAAATAAACATCTGTTTTTCATTTTTTCAAAACTATGGCATAATAAAGACGAAAAGAGGGAGAAAGATGAAAGATATATATCAAGAAGCATTAGAACTACACGAACGTGCCAAAGGAAAATTAGAAGTTCAATTGAAAGTGCCATTAAATGAAAGTCATGATTTATCTTTGGCTTATACGCCAGGTGTTGCTCAGCCATGTCGTGAAATTGCTAAAAATAAAGATGATGTTTATAAATATACATGGAAACAAAATAGTGTTGCTGTTGTTAGTGATGGAACCGCTGTTTTAGGGTTAGGGGACATTGGTCCTGAAGCAGCAATGCCTGTTATGGAAGGGAAGGCTGTTTTGTTTAAAAAGTTTGGTCATATTGATGCCGTACCAATCTGTTTGGATACCAAAGATCCACAAGAAATTATTCGCATTGTCAAAGCTATTGCGCCAACATTTGGTGGTATTAATCTTGAAGATATTAGTGCCCCACGTTGTGTTGAAATTGAAAGAACTTTAATCAATGAATTAGACATTCCTGTTTTCCATGATGATCAGCATGGAACTGCTATTGTTGTGACTGCAGGATTGTTGAATGCTTTAAAAGTCGTTCATAAGAACATAGAAGATATTACGGTTGTTGTAAGTGGAACAGGAGCAGCAGGAAGCTCTATTATTAAAATGATTCATGCTTTAGGTGTTAAAGAAATCTATGGCTTTAATATCAATGGAATAGTAACAACAGAGGATTATGATCAATATGATTTTCTAACTCAGGAATTAACGCAGATTACAAATTCTCAGGCTAAACGTATGACAATGGCAGAAGCAATGAAAGAAGCGGATGTGTTCATCGGCGTATCAGCTCCAGGTGTTTTAACACAGGATATGGTGAAAAGTATGAAAGAGAATCCAATTGTCTTTGCTATGGCGAATCCTGAACCAGAAATTCCTTATCAGGATGCTATTGATGCCGGTGTTGCAGTGATGGGAACTGGACGTTCTGATTATCCAAATCAGATTAATAATGTCTTGGCTTTTCCAGGGTTATTTAGAGGAGCATTAGATGTGAGAGCAAAAAAAATCAGTGAAGGTATGAAATTAGCGGCAGCATATGGTTTAGCATCACTCGTCAATGATGATGAATTATCTCCAACATATATTATTCCTCAGGCTTTAGATCCACGAGTTGCAGAAGCGGTAGCCAAAGCAGTAAGTCAAAAAGCAATAGAAGAAGGTTTGGCTCGATAGTATATTCATAAAATTCCTTTTATATCATTTATAAAAGGAATTTATTTTTTTATTAATATCAAGGTACCTTGATATTAAAATTTGAGTATGATAAAATAAATTATAAAAGGATGGGATTATTGTGGAAAAGCAAGAGCAAATCAATATTGATGATTCAATCATTATGCAACTAAGAGATATTAATCATATTATGAGAGCGCTATATGAAGGTAAAGGTAGTCAAAAGAGGATTTTAATTATTTTATATGAACATCAAGGAACTATGACACAAAAAGAATTAACAAAACAATTGAACATTCAACCTGGATCTGTCAGTGAAGTTATTGCAAAATTAGAACATAATGGTTTTATTATACGAAAACCGAGTCAGATTGATGGAAGAACTATGAGTATTGAATTGACACAAGAAGGAATGGTTGTAGCTTATGAAGCGAAAAAACAGAGACAGAAACGACATCAGGAGATGTTTTCTTGTCTAACCCAATCGCAAAAGGAGGAATTCATAAGCTTGTTAGAGATTATTAATTGTGACTGGAAAAAGAAATATTCAAATGCAAAAAAGTGAGATAAATATGTGGAAATATATAAGAAGATATTTTCCTTTTGCGATACTTGCTGGGCTATTTATGATTGGTGAGGTTTCCATGGATTTGATTCAGCCAGGATATATGAGCCAAATTGTTGATGAAGGCATTTTAGGCATACATAATGGTGGCGTTAGTGATTTAATGCTTATATGGCATTTAGGTATACAAATGATTTTACTAGTTATAATAGGAGGATTATGTGGTTCTTTAAATAATGTCTTTGTTCATTTTTCTGGACAGAACATTGGAAATGAGATAAGAAAAGATTGTTTTCGACATATTATGAATGATTCATTTCAACAGATTGATGAATTTGGGACGGGTTCTTTGGTCACGAGAGTAACAAATGATATTACACAAGTTCAAAATTTTGTATCACAATTTGTGAGAGGAATGATTAGGACATCTCTTCTTATGTTTGGAAGTATTTTTTGCATGTATCAGTTGAACCACCAATTTGGTATCATCGTTTTGTGTGCTTTTCCTCTTATTGTTGGCTGTTTAATCTTTTTCATGGTAAAAGCCAATCCCTTTTTTACAAGATTACAAAAATAGCTAGATGAATTGAATGAAATGATGCAGGAAGATTTAACAGGTATACGTGTTATTAAAGCATTTGTCAAAGAAATATATGAGAAAAAACGTTTTCAAGAAAAGAATAATCAACTTACAAAAATTCAATTGCATATTTTGATTGTTTTTGCTTTTATGAATCCCATTATGAATGCATTAATGTATATTGGCGTAGCACTTATTTTTGTAGTTGGTTCAATTGAAGTCAATCAAGGATTAGCAACTCCAGGTGCTATTATGGCTGCTATGACTTATACAACGCAACTATTAAATGGAATATTAATGCTTATTATGTTATTTCAAAATATTTCAAAAGGCCTTGCTTCATGGAAACGATTGAAAGAAATATTAGAAAGTGATCCAGAGTTAAAAGATGGAGATGATCATCAAACAATTGGTTATGGTGATATTGAATTTCAAGATGTTAGTTTTGCATATCCTGGCAGTCAGAGCAATGTATTGGAACACATATCTTTTCAAGTACATCAAGGTGAAACAATTGGTATTATGGGAGCAACTGGAAGTGGGAAATCAACTTTAGTTCATCTTATTCCTCGATTTTATGATGTTCAGAAAGGAGCAATTTATATTGATGGAAAAAATGTGAAAGACTACTCACAAAAGTATTTAAGAGAAAAAATAGCTATTGTTTTACAAAAAAGTGAAATATTTAGTATGTCTATAAAAGACAATATTTTATGGGGCGATGCCAAAGCGAGTGATGATAGGGTTTGTGAAGCAGCACAAATTGCTCAAATTGATGATTACATATCTTCGATGCCTGATGGGTATGAGACTTTTGTAGAAGAACAAGGAGCCAGTTTGTCGGGTGGCCAAAAACAGCGTCTTTCTATTGCACGAGCTATTTTAAAATCGCCTGAAATATTGATATTTGATGATTCAACAAGTGCTTTAGATTTGAAAACAGAAGCACAACTTTATGAATCTATACAGAAGATATACCCTCAAACTACAAAATTGATAGTAGCACAAAGAATTGCTTCTATTCGTTATGCAGATCGAATCATTGTCTTAGATAATGGACATATTATAGCAATGGGTTCACATGATGAATTAATGAAAACTTGTCAGATATATCAGGATATCTATTATTCACAATTAGGAGAGAAGGAAAAAGTTTATTTCTGAAAATCAAAAAATAATAGAAAAAAATATTCCTGGAATGAATAGACATGAACGTTTTCAGTTAACAGAGCATGCTGAAAATTTTCATGAAACTATGAAAAGAATAATTGCCTATTTTATTAAGGAAAAGAAGAGAGTGTTCATTATGTTTGTAGTTGTTTTCTTGGGAACGCTATGTGGTATTTATGCGCCCAGTTTACAAAGTGAAGCTATTGATATGATTGCGGGAACACGAGATGGTTATTTGATAATAACAGTTTGTTTTATGCTTTTTATTTATTTGCTTTATAGTGTCAGTCAATTATTACAAGGGATTTTGAGTGCGCAACTCAGTCAAAGTATTGTTTGCCAGATGCGAGAAGAATTGTTTCATAAAATAATAGATTTACCACTTCAATATATAGATACACATGCGAATGGTGATATCATGAGTCGTATGACAAATGATATTGAAAATATTTCTACAACAATTTCTCAATCATTACCTTCATTTTTTTCTGGTATCTTGACAATTATAGGAACTGTCATCATTATGATTTGTTATTGTTGGCAATTGGCTTTGCTAAGTTGTTTAACAGTTATTTTAACTCTTTTAACGACAAAATTCATATCTCAAAAAGTCCGTCATTTTTCTCGTAAACGACAATCACTGTTAGGGAAACTCAATAGTACTGTTGAAGAAATGATTGTGGGGTATCATACAGTTGTTGCATATAATCATCAGGATGAAGTTATTGATTCTTTTTGTGAAACAGCTGATGCCTTGACAAAAGAGGGAATTAAGACTGATGTATATAGTGGTGTTATGGGACCAATCATGAACTGTATTGGAAATATTGGATTTGTCATTATTGCAGTTTTTGGTGGTTACTTTTCATTGCATGGATATATATCTATAGGTGTTATTTCTGCTTTTATTGTTTATGCGAAACAATTCAGTCGACCTATTAATGAAATTGCTCAAATTTATGGTCAATTACAAACGGCTATTGCCTGTGCAGAGCGTGTTTTTACAATTCTTGATGAAGAGAATGAAGATAAAGAGGGTTGTGAAATGATGGATAGTCAAGACATGACAATAGTATTTCAGAATGTCAGTTTTTCTTATGATAAAAAACATCCTGTTATTCAAAATTTTAATTTGACTATACCATCTGGTAATAAAGTTGCATTTGTTGGAGCAACAGGAAGTGGAAAAACAACACTTGTGAATCTTTTAATACGATTTTATGATGTGGATAGTGGTCATATTTTAATCAATGGACAGGATATTTCCCAAATATCACGTGATAGTTTAAGAAAGAAAATGGCCATTGTTTTACAAGAAACGGCTTTATTCTCTAATACCATTGAATATAATCTCACATATGGACAAAAAGATTCGCTACAAGAAGATATTCAAAAAGCTATTCAATTAAGTCATTGCCAAGATTTCATACAACAATTGCCTTTTGGTTTACAAACCCAATTGGTAAGAGCAGGGGATAATTTGAGTCAGGGACAAAGACAACTATTGACAATTGCACGTACTTTCATTGCTAATCCTCAAATTCTCATATTAGATGAAGCAACATCCAATGTTGATACAAGAACAGAAATGAAGATTCAAGATGCAATGTATCAGATTATGCAGAATAGGACCAGTGTGATTATAGCTCATCGTCTTTCAACTATTAGAAATGCAGATTTCATTGTTGTTTTAAATCAAGGGCAAATTGTTGAAAGTGGTAGTCATGATGAATTGTTATCAAAAAAAGGAAAATATTATGAACTATATCAAACTCAGTATGCAGGATTTCAAATATAGAAGGAGGTGAAATCAATGTCAGAAGCGATAAAAATTTGTCCTATTTGTCCTAGGGGCTGTCATTTATCTAAACCTGCGTGTTCAAGAGGTCAAGAATATGCAAAAACGGGACAGCTTCCATCTGGTCATGAATCAAAAAGAAAGCAACGTCTTTCTTTTGAAAAAAAAGAAGAGCAGTTAATAATGAAATATTTACATCATGCTGTTGGAGCAGTAGATTATGGTGGCATAACTCAGGAACAGGCTAAAGACATGTTTTCTGTTCTTAGTGAAGAAGAAACTCTTTATTTGGCAGAACTATTAGAAAAGTTATCTGATTATTGGATACAGATTGCTCCCAAGAGACCATCTCATCATAACAAAGGATAAATAAAGTGAAAAAAGAGAATGTATATTATATGTTTCTTAACTTCAATCAAGCAAGACATATCAAATACATTCTCGTTTTTTATAGATTATATAATAATTCTTTGTACTTTTTTATAAAAAACCAGAAGTAGATGAATAATATCTATCTTCTGGTTTCATCATAAGAATGATGTTTATATTGAAATATTATTTATTTACCAATTAATACATTCCACCAGCATTCATTGGAGCAGGTGCAGGGTTATCTTCTTTAATTGGTGCAACTCCAGCTTCTGTAGTAATAAATAAAGCAGAGATACTAGCAGCATTTAATAAAGCACTACGTGTAACTTTTGTTGGGTCAATAATACCTTTATCAAACATTGATACCCATTCACCATCTTTAGCATCAAATCCTTGACCATCAGCAACTTTCATTTGTTGTTCAACAATTTCATCACTATTGTATCCAGCATTTTCAGCAATTTGTCCCATTGGAGCAAGCAATGCATCTAAGACAACTTTAATACCTTTTTGTTTATCAACATTGCTATCTTTTAATTGATCTTTTAAGGCAACATAAGCATTAACTAATGTAACGCCACCACCCATAACGATACCTTCGCTAACAGCAGCTTTTGTAGCATTTAAAGCATCTTCAATTCTTAATTTCTTTTCTTTTAATTCAGATTCAGTAGCTCCACCAACTTTAATAATAGCAACACCATTACTTAATTTACCTAATCTTTCAGCATAATTCTTTTTATCATAATCACTCTTAGAATTATTCATTTGTTCAGTGATTTCTTTAATACGTTGATCAATAGCAGCTTTATCACCACTACCACCAATCATAGTTGTATGATCTTTTGTAATATGAACTTTTTTAGCTGAACCTAAATCAGACATTTGCATATCTTTTAAGTTCATATTTAAATCTTTACTGTAGAATGTTGCATGAGTTAAAATTGCAATATCTTGTAAGATTTCTTTTTGGTTATCACCAAAACCAGGAGCTTTTGTTGCAACAACATTAAATGTACCTCTTAATTTATTAACAACTAATGTTGAAGTGACTTCTTGTTCGAAATCATCAGCAATTAATAATAGTGGTTTATTAGATTGCATCACTTGTTCTAGAATTGGTAAGATTTCTTGAACAGTATTGATTTTTTGATCAGTAACCATGATTAATGGATTATCTAAATCAACAGTCATTTTTTCTCTATCAGAAACCATGTATGGAGAAACATAGCCTTTATCATATTGCATACCTTCAGCAACTTCTAATTCAGTATCAAAACTATTTGATTCATCAACACTGATAACTCCATCTCTACCAACTTTTTCCATAGCTTGAGCAATATATTGACCAATTTCTTTATCACCAGAAGAAATTGTTGCAACACTTTCAATATCATTGCTTGTTTCTACTTTATGAGATTTATCTAAGATATATTTTGCAACTTCTTTGCTTGCGTAATCAATACCTTCACGCATTAAGACAGGATTAGCACCTTTTTCAACAGCTTTTAATCCATTTTGAATCATGCTTTGAGCTAAAATTGTAGCAGTTGTTGTTCCGTCACCAGCAACATCATTTGTTTTATTTGCGACTTCATAAACCAATTTAGCACCCATGTTTTCAAAAGCATCTTCTAATTCAATTTCTTTAGCGATAGATACACCATCATTTGTAATTAAAGGTGAACCATAACCTTTATCTAATACAACATTACGTCCTTTAGGACCAATTGTCACTTTAACAGCATCTGCAAGTGTGTTGACACCATTTAACATAGCATCTCTAACATCTTTAGAAAAACGAATTTCTTTACTCATTTTTATTCCTCCTATTCAACAATAGCTAAAATATCTTCTTCTTCTAAAATCATATACTCATCATCATTATCTTTAAATTTTGTTCCTGAATATTCTTTAAAGATAACAGTCATTCCTTCTTTTAAATGGTCATCACATTTAGGCCCTACAGAAACAACAGTTGCCTGATTGCTTGCTTGTTCTTTTGGACTTGTTAAAATGATTCCACTCGCTGTTTGTTTTTCAGCTTTTTCTTTTTTTAATATCACATAATCATGTAATGGTTTTAACATTTTTTATTCCTCCTTATGCATTTAGCACTCATACATCTTCTTTGCTAACAAGTACTATTATAACTTGATATATGAACTGAATATGAACTTTTAGCACTTTTCAGAACATAGTGCTAAAATCTTTAAAATATATGAAAAATGATTCTTATTTATGATTCTATTTGTTATAATAGTTTTATAAATCTAAAGGAGAAAAAAGATGGCAAAAAAATATGAAAGATTTATCAAAACATATGAATCATCAAAATTTTCAAGTTCTACTGAAATATGGGTAGATAAAGAAACAGGTGTTAACTATTTATTTCATACGAATACAATGAGCTCAAGCTCAGGTTTAACTGTATTAGTAGATAGAGAAGGGAAGCCAATTATAACAACAGTTTTCCCAGAAGATGAATAGGAGAGTGAATATGAAAGCTATATTTAATCATTGTAATATTAATGTAACAGATTTATCAAAGAGTATAGAATTTTATAAAGAAGCTTTAGGATTAAACGTTGTGCGTGAAAAAGAAGCATCCGATGGTAGTTTTAAACTGGTTTATTTAAGTGATAATTCTTCTTCGTTTTTATTAGAACTGACATGGCTTAGAGATCATCCTCAAGCTTATGAGCTAGGCGAAAATGAAAGTCATATCTGCTTAACAGTAGATGATTATGATGCTTATCATCAGTTACATCAGAAAATGGGATGTATTTGTTTTGAAAATGAAGCCATGGGACTGTATTTTATTCATGATCCCGATGATTACTGGTTCGAAATTATCCCAGCAAAAGAAAAGCATTAGGCACTGACCTAATACTTTTTTTGTATGAGATTATTGAGTTGGTAATTCAAATGTTTGATTAGAATGCTTAACAGGTAGAATTTGAGCCTGGTAGGGATTATCAATAGCCTCTTGAAACAATAAGGTTGTTGTTTCATAATGTCCAAAATAATGTATAGGTAAAATATAACGACATGGGACATGATTTAAAAAATAGGATAATCCCAGTAAATAGTCTTTTTCTTGCCTTATATCTACAACTATACATGCTAAATCAATGGGTTTTTGAATCGAATTGATTTCTTGTTGATATGTGATGCGCTGGTATTCATTATCTACTTCAGGCTCACCTGCCCAATGCCACCAGTTCAGATCTCCAGCATGATAAATAGTCTGATTTTCAACTTGGATAAGGAATGCACATCCTTCATCAGTGGAAAGCAGTGTTTGGATAGATAAATCATCAATTTGGTTCATTTGGTGCACATCAACATAATATGCCTGATTTTGCTGTGGTAATGAATCTGATAAGATATATGTGATATGAGGATGATTTAACTTAAAGATTTCAGGATTATAATGATCATAATGACTATGGGATACAAAGACATAGAGTGGCTTGTTTGGGTTGAGATTGAGTTTACCTTGATAATAATCAAATAATAACAGATGGTGTTCTAATTCTACAAGACATCCGCTATGGTATAAATGCGTAACTTTCATATAAAAAAAGATAACATGGTTACATGTTATTCTTCTTCTCCATCATCATAATTTGAAACATTATGGTAAACTTCATCAACATCATCACAATCATTTAATAATCCCATTAATCTTTCAAATAACATCATATCATCACCTTCAAGTTCTACATATTCTTGAGGTGTTGTTGTGATTTCATCAACATCAAATTCAATATCTTCTTTTACGGCTTCAATAGCTGTTTTTATTTTATTTAAATCTGTTGGTTCACCAGTAATTTTAATACGTCCATCTTCTAATGTTGTAATATCTTTAGCATCAACATCCCCCATAACAAGGGCTTCTAAGACTTCATCTTCACTCATTCCATTAAGTATAACTGTACTTTCTACATTATATAAATAAGCAACAGAACCTTCAGCACCTAATTTAGATTTTGATTTTGTAAAAGCAGGACGAACTTGAGAAATTGTACGATTGATATTATCAGTTAAGCATTTGACAATTAATGTTGAATTTCCTGGCCCAAATCCTTCAAATTGGATAGGTTCATAGTTTTCAGTAACACCACTTTTAACTTTATCGATAGCACGTTTGATAACATCAGCAGGTACTTGTTCTTTTTTTGCTTTATCAACTAAACGTCTTAATGCTAAATTTCCATCTAATTCAGGTCCACCAGCTTTTGCTGTTAAATAAATTTCTTTTCCATATCGAGAATATAGCTTTGCTTTTTTTGCGGCTGTTTTCGCCATTGCAACCTTGCGCACTTCGTGTGCTCTACCCATGATATAATTCCTCCTTTGAAAATTCCTTTAGTATTATAAACATTTTTTGATGATTTTTCAATAAAAAATGGTATAATCACTATATTTCATAAAGAATATAGCGAAGAAGGGAGAAAACATGAGAAGATTTGTGATTATTGGTGCAGGCGTTTCAGGTGTTTATTTATCGATTTTATTAAAACAGAAATTTTCTGAAGATCAAGTGATTGTTATTGAACAGAACCAGGCGCCACTAAAAAAACTTTTAGCCACTGGAAATGGAAGATGTAATTTGTCTAATAAACATATGAATCAATGTTATTATCAAAGTGATTGTTTAGATGTTGTGCAAAAGATTATTCAAGATTTTGATATGGTCAAACAAATGGAAAAACTGGGTCTTTATTGTGTTTATCAAGGTGATTTGTTATATCCAAAAAGTGAACAGGCTTTATCAGTTAAGAATATCTTTATGAAAAGAGCTCAGGATGCAGGAGTGACTTTTCATTATGAACAGGAAGTATTAAAGATTGAAAAATCACAACCTTATATAATTCATACTTCTCAGCAAAGATTAAAAGCTGATTGTGTTATTTTGGCAATGGGCAGTGAAGCAGGTAAACTATCGGGTATGAATGCATCGCGTTATCATCTTTTAAAACAGTTAGGATTAAAAGTTATTGAACCAATTCCTTCGCTTGTTCAATTTTATACCAAACCAGTTTTAAAGACTTTAAAAGGGGTAAGAGTGAAAGGAACATTTTCTTTAATAGAAAACGAAAAATGTATTCATCAGGAAAAGGGAGAATTACTATTTACGGACTATGGAGTCAGTGGAATTGCGATTATGCAGTTATCTTCTTTTTATAAAAAACATCATAAATACCAATTATACATTGATTTTTTTGACGAAATGAGTCAAAATCAATTGTGTGAATATTTGAAAAAGTTACCTGATCATGATTTAGAAGGAGTGCTGAATCACAAGATAGCAGTATATTTTCAAAAATATCAGCATCTTCCAGTCTCAAAGCTTGCTTCTTTATTAAAAAGATTCCCTCTTGATATTCAAGGAATCAGAGATGCTCAATATGCTCAAGTCATGAAAGGTGGCTTATCATTGAAAAATACAAATGAAGATCTTGAAATAAAGAAATATCCAGGGATGTATGCCATTGGGGAGATTTTAAATGTAGCAGGAATGTGTGGAGGCTATAATTTACATTTTGCTTTAGCAAGTGCTTATCGCGTAGCTGAAGCTATAGAAAGGAAAAGTTATGTTAAGAATTCATAATGTGAAAGTGAAATTAGGCGAAAAACGCTATGCAAAAGTCATTTCGCAATTTTTGAATGTTCGTGAAAAAGAAATTAGTCATGTAACATTAGTGAAGCAATCTATAGATGCAAGGCGTCAACAGGTTCATTTTATTTGTAGTTTTGATTTCATGGTTCCAGATGAAGAAAGCTATCTCAAAAAATATACATGTCTTCAAAAAGTTAAACCATATCACTATCAATATTTGCCAGCAACTGATCAGCATGTGTTGATTGTAGGAAGTGGTCCAGCAGGACTCTTCTGTGCTTATGTATTAGCTATGAGTGGTCAGAAAGTGACCATCATTGAGCGAGGACAGGAAGTTGCCAAAAGAGAAAAAGCTGTCAATGATTTAATGGAAAGAGGAGTCTTGCATCCACAAAGTAATATAGCTTTTGGAGAAGGAGGAGCAGGAACGTTTTCTGATGGGAAATTGACAACTGGAGTGAAAAATGAACGTATCCGTTACATTTTAGAAACCTTTGTTCGTTTTGGTGCACCAGATGATATCTTATATATGAATAAACCACATATTGGAACAGATTACTTACGTCAAGTCATTCAAAACATGAGAAACTTTTTGATTTCTAAAGGTGTGACTTTCTTATTTGAAACACAGATGATAGATTTCCATCAAAAAGACCCTGGTTTTGATGTTGTCGTTTTACAAAATCAAAAACAGCAGACAATCCATACTGATCTTCTTGTTTTAGCGATTGGACATAGTGCACGAGATACATATGAATTGCTGTATCATAAAAATGTTCCTTTGCAGCAAAAAGCCTTTGCGGTAGGGGTACGTATTGAACAGTCGCAAGAAAAAATCAATCATATTCAATATAAGAAAAGTGCTTCATCTCCTTATTTAAAAGCTGCACCATATAAATTGGCTGTCCAAAGTGGTAAAAGAGGGGTTTATACATTTTGTATGTGCCCAGGAGGATTTGTTGTTCCTTCTCAGCATGAAGAAGGCACAATCTGTGTGAATGGGATGAGTTATTATGCACGAGATGGTTTGAATGCTAATAGTGCTGTTTTAGTAACGATTTCAACAGATGATTTTCCTAGTGCTCACCCACTTGCTGGTATAGAGTTTCAAAGAAAACTAGAAAGAAAGGCTTTTGAAATGGGTGGTGGTCGATACTTTGCACCTGTTCAAAAAGCAATGGATTATATCGCAGGAGAAGTCCATCCATTAGGAAAAATCAAACCAACCTATCAACCAGGATATCAGATATGTGATTTAAATGAGGTGTTCCCTGATTTTATCAATCAACATTTAAAAGAAGGACTACTGCTAATGAATCAAAAAATGCCTGGCTTTATAGATGAAGATACAATTTTAACCGGTGTTGAAACAAGAAGTAGTGCACCTTTAAGAATTTTGAGAGGGGAGAACTATCAATCTGAAATCAATGGTTTATACCCAATCGGAGAGGGAGCTGGTTATGCTGGTGGAATTATGTCATCTGCTATTGATGGAATTATGTGTGCTGAAAATATTTTAAAAAATAAATAAAATGAAAGAATGGGAGAGGAAATATGAATATTGTTATTATTGGCCTAGGTAAAGTAGGACAAATGTTAACACATTATTTATCAGATGAAGGCTATAATGTTGTGGTTATTGATTATAATCAACAAAAAGTCGAAAATATTGTCAATCAATATGATGTTTTAGGTGTCAGTGGTAATGGTGCCAACTTTCATGTTTTAGAAGAAGCAGAAGTTGATAAAGCAGATATAGTTATTTCTGTGACTACATCAGATGAATTGAATATTCTTTCTTGTTTATTAGCAAAACAATTAGGAGCTAAACATATTATTGCGCGAGTCAGAAATCCAGATTATTCCATGCAAAGTGATATCTTAAAAAGTCAGTTAGGATTTTCTATGATTATTAATCCTGAATTAGAGGCAGCCAATGATATCAGAAGAACAATTATGTTTTCTTCTGCTATGCGTATCGACACTTTTGCGAAAGGAAAAGTGGAAATTATTGAATTGCGAATCAAAAATGGAATGAATTTAGATTCTCTTTCTTTAAATCAATTATCAACAGTTTCTAAATCACAGGTATTAATTTGTGCAGTCAAACGTGATGAAAAAGTCATGATTCCTAATGGTGATTTTGTATTAAAGAGTCAGGATCATATCTATGTTGTGGGTTCACATAAAGATTTAACAAAATTCTGTTTGGATACAGGATTTGCCTCTCATAAACTTAAACATGTCATGATTATAGGAGGCAGCAAGATTGCTTATTATCTTGCAAGACAATTGGCTGTTCATGGCATTAAAACAAAAATCTTTGAAAGAAATCATCAACGTTGTATTGAACTTTCTGAGAAATTACCTTACTCCATTATTATTGAAGGTGACGGAAGTGATGAAAATATTTTATTAGAAGAAGGTATTAAACGTGGTGATGTCTTAGTAAGCTTGACAGGTCTTGATGAGGAAAATATTGTTTTGGCTTTGGCTTCCAAACAATTAGGAATAAAAAAATCAATTGCGAAAGTAAATCGTATGAATTTAAATGGTGTTATTGATCAATTGGGAATTGATAGTATTGTTGATCCTAAGGCTTTGGTGACATCACAAATTATTCGTTATATTCGTGTGAAAGAAAATCATGATCGTTCTTCAAGTGTTCAAACTTTATATAAGATTGTTAATGAAGAAGTTGAAGCAGTGGAATTTGTTGTTGATGAAAAAACAAAATATTGTGATATTCCTTTTGCTGATGTCAATATGAAGAAAGATTTACTCGTTGGTGGTATTATTCGTCATAATCAGATGATTATTCCAAATGGACAGGATGCTTTGCATGTTGGAGATCGTATTATTGTTATTGCATATCATATCCCTCTGAAAGATATCAATGATATTTTTGAGGAGAGTCATTCATGAACAGACGTATGATTTTATATACTCTTGGAAAAATGTTAATGATAGAGGGGTTATTAATGCTTTTACCATTTTTAATAGGAGTGATTTATCAAGAAAAGGAAGTTTGGGCTTATTTAATCATGGCATTTTTACTTTGTGTACTGGGAAAAGTCATGAGTCTTCAAAAACCTAAGAACAAAGTCATTTATGCAAAAGAAGGTTTTGCTATTGTTGCGGCAGCTTGGATTTTTCTATCTGTTTTTGGAGCGATTCCATTTTGTATGACGGGTGAGATTCCATCCTATGTAGATGCTTTTTTTGAAATTGTCTCTGGATTTACGACAACAGGTTCATCAATTTTAACTGATATTGAAGCTTTGTCACATGCTACTTTATTTTGGCGCAGTTTTTCTCATTGGATTGGTGGAATGGGAATTCTTGTCTTTGTTGTAGCGTTCTTACCAGATGCCAATGGTTCAACTTTACATATATTGAAAGCAGAAATGCCGGGACCAATTGTTGGCAAACTTGTTTCTAAGATTACTGTCTCTTCACAGATTCTTTATCAGATTTATACTGTTTTAACAATTATTGAAGTTATTTTATTAATGTTAGGTGGTATGCCATTTTTTGATAGTTTATTAAATGGTTTTGGGACAGCGGGAACTGGTGGATTTGCTATTAAGAATACATCTATAGCTTTCTATCATAGTGCTTATTGTGATGGAATAATTACATTTTTTATGATTTTATTTGGAGTTAATTTCAATTTGATCTATTTCTTTGCTATTAAAAAATTTGCGGCAGCATTTAAAAGCGAAGAACTCTGTTGGTATCTGTTTATTATTATGGCTTCTGCTTTAGCCATTACATGCAATATTTTACCAATGTATACGTCATTT
Source organism: uncultured Massilimicrobiota sp. (assembly GCA_944325245.1). GTDB lineage: Bacteria > Bacillota_I > Bacilli_A > Erysipelotrichales > Coprobacillaceae > Allocoprobacillus. The sequence continues at coordinate 23,954 of CALUZM010000032.1, forward strand.
ATTGAAGCCTTTCGCTATGCTATTTTTCAAGTTGCATCAATCATTACGACAACTGGATATGTGACTGCTGATTATGGTCAATGGCCTTTATTTTCACAGACGATTCTTGTTCTTCTGATGTTTGTAGGTGCCTGTGCCGGATCAACAGGTGGGGGTATGAAAGTTTCGCGTATTATTATTGGTGTGAAAAGTGCTATAGCAGAAATGAAACGTATGATTCACCCTCATAGTGTGACTTCAGTACGTTTTGAAGGAAAGTATTTATCACATGCAACTTTAGGGAATATCCATGTTTATTGGGTCTTATATTTCTTGCTTTTTGGACTTTCGTTTTTGTTGGTGTCATTGCAGAATATCAATTTTACTTCTGCCTTTGGCGCAGTAGCAACTTGTTTTAATAACGTAGGACCGGGTCTTGGTATTGTTGGTCCGGTAGGCAATTTTTCGAGTTTAACAGATTTATCAAAAATTGTTTTATCTTTTGATATGTTAGCTGGAAGATTGGAAATTTTCCCATTATTAATGTTCTTTAACCGTTCTTTATGGAAAAGATAAGGTTTGTTTCGATAAAACTTTTTTTAATTCGAAATTTTTTGTTATTTTTTTCTCCTTATTTTTTTTTGAAAAAAAATATGTTACTATATTATAAAGGTGGTCATAGATATGCAAGCTTTAATTGAATTCAAAAATATAGTAAAAAGTTATACGATGGGGGATATTACAATTAATGCAAGTGATGGCGTTGATTTTATAGTGAATAAAGGGGAATTTGTTGTTATTGTCGGTGCTTCTGGTGCTGGGAAAA
>CALUZM010000033.1 GCA_944325245.1 uncultured Massilimicrobiota sp.
TTTTTATTTATATGGGAAAAAGGACATATAAAAAATCCGATAGCATTATTCAAAGTGCCTATCGGATTTTTCCATATTTATAAGGAATTATCAAAAATTGATAAATCTAAAATTTGTTTCTTTGACAATTTGTTTTTTTACTACATCGGCTTTCATTATAAAGATAATGATATATCAATGAACAGAGTGAAAGATTTTGAAATTTTGATTGTTCATGATGAGAAGATTGGAGAATTATATATTTCTATATTTATTTTTGGTATATTCTTATGTTTTTGATTTGATTTCCATAATAATGATTATTTGATATTTTTTTAATAGTTAGAAAATCCATTATATATATTATAGATATGTTTGTTTTGTATGATTTAGGAAGCATGAAGAAACGTTTTGGTTTTTATGTTGCATTATTGTATAGTTGATAGTGAAAAATAAATGGGGAATAGAGGATTAGTTCTTTCTAATATAAAGGGTTAGATTTCATATAGTAAGGTAACATAATGAATAATTGTTGTAGATGTTTAAAGAAAGGCTTTTTAAGTAGTCATCATATATTTACTTTTACTTATAAAAGAAAGTCGATTGATGTTGAAATAAATGCTATTTGAGCACCTTTTTTCATAAAAAAATAAGCAGTTAAAATATCTTTAAATTTTTGTAAAAATATTATGAAAAAAGCTTGATTTAAAGCGCATTTTAGTGTAAAATGCCATTGTTGTGAACGCGTAGAAGTGCGAGGTTGCTGAAACGCTGATAGCCGTTGTCATGAGCGGAGGACGTATTCAGGGAATTCGCATCGAGCGGGCCAATAAATTGGCAAGAAGGAGGAATAAGTCATGGCAAACAACAAAATTAGAATTCGTTTGAAATCATTTGATCACAAAATCTTGGATACTTCTGCTGAAAAAATTGTATCAGCTGCGAAGAAGTCAGGAGCACAAGTTGTAGGTCCTGTACCTCTACCAACTGAAAAAGAAATTTATACAATTTTAAGAGCAGTTCACAAGTATAAAGATTCACGTGAACAATTTGAAATCAGAACTCACAAACGTCTAATTGACATTGTGAATCCAACACCAGAAACAGTTGATGTATTAACTCGTTTAGAATTACCAAGTGGTGTTGATATCGAAATTAAATTATAAGGAAAGGTAAAGGTGTAACTCATGAAAGGAATCTTAGGTCGTAAGATTGGAATGACTCAAGTTTTCACTACTGATGGAAAATTAATCCCAGTAACAGTTGTAGAAGCAACACCAAACGTTGTATTACAAAAGAAAACAGTTGCTACTGACGGATATGATGCTATCCAAGTTGGTTTTGAAGACAAGAGAGAAAAATTAGCAACAAAAGCTCATAAAGGTCATGTTGCAAAAGCTGAAACAGCTCCTAAGCGCTTCATTAGAGAATTTCGTTTTGACGAAATGATGAGTTATGAAGTTGGTCAAGAAATTAAAGTTGATAGCTTTGTAGCTGGTGAAGTGGTTGATGTAACAGGAACTAGCAAAGGTAAAGGTTATCAAGGTGTTATAAAAAGACATGGACAACAAAGAGGGCCAATGGGACATGGTTCTGGTGCACATAGAATCGTTGGTTCAATGGGGCCAATTGCTCCTAACAGAATCGCTCCAGGTAAAAAATTACCAGGACATATGGGACATGTTACAAGAACAGTTCAAAACTTGGAAATCGTTGCTGTTGATGTTGAAAACAATGTATTGTTAATTAGCGGATCAATCCCTGGTCCTAAAAAAGGATTAGTTGTTGTCAAATCTGCAGTTAAAGGAAATGGAAAAGTAAATCCTGCTAAGGATTTAGTTGTATATGAAACTGAAAGTCCAGTGGTAGAAGAAACTACTGATGCAGTGGAAACTGCTGAATAATGAAGCGAAAGGAGGAAAACTAATGTTAAAAGTTGCAGTATATAATCAAGAAGGACAAAAAGTTAAAGATACAGAATTAAATGAATCTGTATTTGGTATTGAACCAAATAACCAAGCAATCTTTGATATGGTCTTACTACAAAGAGCTTCATGGAGACAAGGGACTCATAAAGTGAAAAACCGTACTGAAGTTAAAGGTGGAGGAAAGAAACCTTGGCGTCAAAAAGGTACAGGTAGAGCAAGACAAGGATCTATCCGTGCTCCACAATGGAGAGGTGGAGGAGTTGTATTTGGTCCTACACCAGATAGAAACTATAAATTAAAAATGAACAGAAAAGTAAGACGTTTAGCACTTAAATCTGCTTTAAGTCAAAAAGTGATTGATAGTGAATTAACTGTTTTAGATAATATCGCTATGGAAGCACCAAAGACAAAAGCGATGGTTAAAGTGTTAGAAAACTTAGAAGCTAACAGAAAAACATTAATCGTTATGGACGAAGTTGATGAAAACGTAGCTTTATCAGCAAGAAATATTCCTGGTGTTAAAGTGATCGATTCAAAAGGACTTAACGTATATGATATCTTAGATAGCACTAAATTAGTTATGACTGAAGGAGCTATCAAAGCTGTTGAGGAGGTATTGGCATAATGGCACATATTACAGATGTTTTAAAGAAACCAGTACTTACTGAAAAATCTTTATTGTTACAACAAAACGAAAACAAATATACATTTGATGTAGATTTAACTGCTAATAAAACTGAAGTTAAAGTTGCAGTTGAAAAAATGTTTGATGTTAAAGTTGATAGTGTAAACATTATGAATGTGAAACCTAAAACAAAAAGAATGGGTAGATACGTTGGTAAAACAAAAAGAAGAAGAAAAGCTATTGTTAAATTAAAAGAAGGTTATTCAATCGATTTATTCGGTGAAGAATAATTGTAAGAACTATTGGAATGAACTCCATTCCAGATAAGATAAATAAGGAGGAAATCAAATGCCTATTAAAGCATATAAGCCTACGACAAACGGACGTCGTAATATGACTTCTTTAACTTATGAAGAAATTACAACAAATAAGCCAGAGAAATCATTAACAGTTCGTTTATCAAAAAAAGGTGGACGTAATAATCAAGGTGTCATCACTACTCGTCATCACGGTGGTGGACATAAACGTTTATATCGTATTATTGATTTTAAACGTAATAAAGATGATATTGTTGGTAAAGTTGCCACAATTGAATATGATCCAAATAGATCTGCAAACATCGCATTAATTCATTATGTTGATGGTGAAAAAAGATATATTCTTGCACCTAAAGGATTAGAAGTAGGAATGAAAATTGTATCTGGTGAACATGCTGATATTATCGTAGGAAACAGCTTACCAATGGGAAATATGCCAGAAGGTACTGTTATCCACAATATTGAAATGCATCCTGGAAAAGGTGGACAAATCGCTAGATCTGCAGGTGTTTCTGCTCAAATCTTAGGTAAAGAAGGAAAATATGTTACTGTAAGATTAGCTTCTGGTGAAGTGAGAAAATTCTTAGCAGTTTGTAGAGCAACAGTTGGTGTTGTTGGAAATGAAGATCATGGATTAGTTAATATTGGTAAAGCTGGACGTAACAGATGGAAAGGTATTAGACCTACAGTTCGTGGTTCTGTTATGAACCCTAATGATCACCCTCATGGTGGTGGTGAAGGTAGAACTTCAATCGGTCGTAAAGCTCCAATGACTCCATGGGGTAAAAAAGCTCTTGGAGTTAAAACTAGAAATAGTAAAAAAGCTTCAAATAAATTAATCGTACGTCGTCGTAACGGTAAATAAGAAGGAGGGTTATAGAATATGGCAAGAAGTTTAAAAAAAGGTCCATTCGTGGATGAACACTTAATGAAAAAAGTTGAAGCATTAAATGCTGCTAACAAAAAAGAAGTCATTAAAACATGGTCAAGACGTTCTACAATCTTCCCACAATTTATTGAACATACGTTCGCAGTTTATAACGGAAGAGAACACATCCCAGTATATGTTACTGAAGATATGGTTGGACATAAATTAGGAGAATTTGCTCCTACAAGAACTTATCATGGTCATGATGCTGATGATAAAAAATCTGGTAAATAGAAAGAGAGGAGAAAATAAACATGGAAGCAAGAGCTCAAGCTAAAATGATTCGTGTTTCACCTCAAAAAGCAAGATTAGTTGTTGACTTGGTAAGAGGGAAGCAAGTAAAAGAAGCACTTGGAATCTTAGAATTCGTTAATAAAAGTGCAACTCCTGCAATCATTAAAGTCGTTAAATCTGCTGCACAAAACGCTGTATTCAATGAAGGTGCAGAAGAAGATAAATTATACATCAAAGAAATTTATGTAGACGAAGGTCCTACATTAAAAAGATTCCGTGCAAGAGCAAAAGGAAGCGGAACTCAAATTTTAAAAAGAACAAGCCACATCACTTGTGTGGTTGCTGAAAGATAGGAGGGCAAAGTATGGGTCAAAAAGTAAGTCCAGTAGGATTACGTGTTGGCGTTAACCGTAATTGGAATTCAAGATGGTACGCTAATGATAAAGACTTTGCTTCATTATTACACGAAGATATCAAAATTCGTGAATTCTTATATGCAAAGTTAAAAGGCGCTTATGTCGCTAATATTGAAATTGAAAGATCTAAAAATCGTGTAAGCATCTATGTTCATACATCTCGTCCAGGTGTTGTTATTGGAAAAGATGGAGAAGCTGTTGATGCATTAAGAAAAGAAGTTGCAAAAATGGTTAATGGTAAACAAGTGTTTATCAATATCGTTGAAATTAAAAATCCAGATGTTGTTGCTCAACTTGTAGCAAACAAGATTGCTGAACAATTAGAAAACCGTGCTTCATTTAGAACAGTTCAAAAAAGAGCTATTCAAGCTGCAATGAGAGCTGGTGCTAAAGGAATCAAAACAGCTGTTTCAGGACGTTTAGGTGGTGCTGATATGGCAAGAACTGAAGGTTATTCTGAAGGTGTTGTACCTCTTCATACATTAAGAGCTGACATTGATTATGCGACTGCTGAAGCTGACACAACTTATGGAAAATTAGGAGTAAAAGTTTGGATTTGTAAGGGAGAAATTCTTCCTGCAAAGAAGAAAGGGGATAAATAATCATGTTGATGCCTAAGAGAACTAAATATAGAAGACCTCATAGAATCAAATATGAAGGTAAAGCTAAAGGTGGAACTCAAGTTTCTTTTGGTGAATATGGATTACAGGCTTTAGAAGGTGCTTGGATTACTTCAAGACAAATCGAAGCTGCTCGTATCGCTATGAACCGTTATATGAAACGTGGTGGGCAAGTTTGGATTAGAATCTTCCCTCATTTAGCTAAAACAAAGAAACCTCTTGAAGTCCGTATGGGTTCAGGTAAAGGTGCTCCAGAAGAATGGGTAGCAGTTGTCAAAACAGGTCGCGTTATGTTCGAAGTTGCTGGTGTAGAAGAAGAAGTTGCAAGAGAAGCATTAAGACTTGCATCTCACAAATTACCAGTGAAATGTAAGATTATTGGAAGAGGTGAGTAATTGTGACAGTTCAAGATATTAGAAATACAGAAACTCAAGAATTACTTAACAAAGTAGAAGAGTACAAAAAAGAATTATTTGGATTAAGATTCCAACAAGCAACAGGACAATTAGAAAATACTGCTCGTATTAGAACAGTTAGAAAAAATATCGCAAGAATTAAAACAGTTATTAGAGAAAGAGAATTAAACAAATAGAAGGAGTAGACTATGGAAAGAAATAATCGTAAGGTTTATACTGGAACAGTTGTTTCTACAAAAATGGATAAAACAATTACTGTTTTAGTTGAAACTCATGTAAAACACAAAAAATACGGAAAACGTGTTAAATCTTCTAAAAAGTTTAAGGCTCATGATGAAGAAAATATTGCTAGAGATGGAGATGTTGTAAAAATTATGGCAACACGCCCATTATCAGCAACTAAACGTTTCCGTTTAGTAGAAGTCGTAAAGAAAGCAGACATTATTTAATTCATAAAATCTGAAAGGAGGTCACTTGAATGATCCAGAATGAAAGCAGATTAAAAGTTGCTGACAATACAGGAGCAAAAGAAGTACTAGTAATTAGAAACCTTGGTGGTTCAAATAGAAAACTTAGTAACATCGGTGATATAGTCGTCGCGCCAGTGAAACAAGCGACTCCAGGTGGTACAGTTAAAAAAGGTGAAGTTGTAAAAGCTGTCATCGTAAGAACAAAATATGGTGTTAACCGTGAAAATGGTTCATATATTAAATTTGATGATAATGCATGTGTTATTATCAAAGATGATAATTCACCTAGAGGAACTCGTATCTTTGGACCGGTAGCAAGAGAGTTAAGAGATGCAGATTTCATGAAAATCGTATCATTAGCTCCTGAGGTATTATAGGAGGAGACGAGAAGATGAAATTACGTGTTGGTGATACAGTTCAAGTTATCGCTGGTAGCGATAAAGGAAAAACTGGAGAAATTATTCAAATTCTAAGAAAAGAAGATAGAGTGATTGTTGAAGGTGTGAATATGGTAACTAAACACATCAAACCTTCACAAGCTGATCCAGAAGGTGGTATTGTAACAAGAGAAGCACCAATTCATGTTTCAAATGTTGCATACTATGATTCAAAAGCAAAACAAGCTGTAAAAATCGGATATGCTTTCGATGAAGAAGGTAAAAAATACCGTATTAATAAGAAAACAGGAAAAGCATTAGATAAAACTACAAAGAAGAAAAAGTAATCGGAAGGAGGTTAAATAATGAACCGACTAAAGGAACGTTATGAAAGTGAAATTGTTAAGTCATTAATGACTAAATTTAATTATAGTTCTGTAATGCAAGTTCCAGCTATGGAAAAAATTGTTATCAACATCGGTGTTGGTGATGCTGTTAGCAACTCTAAATTATTAGATGAAGCTGTTGAAGAATTAACTTTAATTTCAGGACAAAAACCAGTGATTACTAAAGCTAAAAAATCAATTGCTGGATTTAAATTACGTGAAGGAATGCCAATTGGTTGTAAAGTCACTTTACGTGGAGAAAGAATGTATGAATTCTTAGATAAATTAATTAGTATTTCTTTACCTCGTGTAAGAGATTTTAGAGGTGTACCAAAGAATTCTTTTGATGGAAGAGGAAATTACACTTTAGGTGTTAAAGAACAATTAATTTTCCCTGAAATCAATTTCGATAAAGTAAACAAAATCAGAGGAATGGATATCGTATTCGTAACAACTGCTAAAACTGATGAAGAAGGTCATGAATTATTAGCACAATTAGGAATGCCATTCCATAAATAAGGAGGACTTAATTAATGGCTAAAACATCAATGAAAGTTAAACAACAACGTCCTCAAAAATACAAAGTTCGTGAATATACAAGATGCGAACGTTGTGGACGTCCACATGCAGTAATTAGAAAATTTAAATTATGCCGTATTTGCTTCAGAGAATTAGCTTATAAAGGTGAAATTCCTGGTGTTAAAAAAGCAAGCTGGTAATCAAATCATCCAAATGGAAGGAGGACATTTCAAATGACAGATCCAATTGCAGATATGTTAACAAGAATTCGTAATGCGAATCAACAACGTCATGATGAAGTTGTGGTTCCTGCATCAAAATTAAAAGTGCAATTAGCTGAAATTTTGAAAAACGAAGGATTTATTAAAGGATATAAAGTTGAAGGTGAAGGTGTCATTAAAAACATTGTCATCACTTTAAAATATAAAGGAAATGATAGAGTTATCACTGGATTAAAGAGAGTTTCTAAACCAGGACTTCGTCAATATGCAAAAGTAAATGAAATCCCTAAGGTATTAAATGGTTTAGGAATTGTTATATTATCAACTTCTCAAGGATTAATGACTGATAAAGAAGCTAGAGCTAAACAAATCGGTGGAGAAGTCTTAGCATATATTTGGTAATAAATAAAAGAAACAGGAGGTGTAACTGATGTCTCGTGTAGGTAATAAGATTATCAACGTACCTGAAGGCGTAAAAGTTGAAATCGCTGCTGATAATACTGTAACTGTCACAGGTGCAAAAGGGACTTTAGTCAGACAATTTTCACCATTGATTAATATCAATATGGATGAAAATACAATTACAGTAAGCAGAAGTAGTGAACAAAAACATGTAAAACAATTACACGGTACAACAAGAGCTTTACTTTTTAATATGATCGAAGGTGTACACAACGGTTATAAAAAAGAATTAGAAGTTGTTGGTATTGGTTATCGTGCTCAAATGCAAGGTAATAAATTAGTATTAAATGTAGGATATTCTCATCCAGTAGAAGTTGAAGGAGAAGAAGGAGTTAAGATTGAAACTCCATCTCAAACATCAATTATTGTTTCTGGAATCTCTAAAGAAAGAGTTGGAGAAATTGCAGCAAGAATTAGAGCTGTGAAAAAACCTGAACCTTATAAAGGAAAAGGTATTAAATACGTTGGTGAAAGAATTATTAGAAAAGAAGGTAAAACTGCTGGTAAGAAGTAGTTAATGAAATAAGGAAGGAGCTATTATCATGGCTAAAACTATGTCAAGAAACGATTTACGTAAAAAACGTCATGCAAGAGTTCGTAGAAAAATTAGTGGAACTCCTGAATGTCCTCGTTTAAATGTATTCCGTTCAAGCTCTCATATCCATGCACAAATTATTGATGATGTTAATGGAGTAACTTTAGTTGCTGCATCTTCAGTAGATATGAAACTAGCAAATGGTGGAAATGTAGAAGCTGCTACACAAGTTGGTAAAGAAATTGCAAAGAGAGCTATTGCAAAAAATATTGAAAATGTAGTATTCGATCGTGGTGGATATATTTATCATGGTCGTGTAAAAGCACTAGCTGATGCTGCTAGAGAAGCTGGATTAAAATTCTAATAGGGAGGTTAAAGAATGGAACAACGTAAACCAAGAGAAAATGGACCAAGAAGAAATGGGCCAAGAAGAAACGGACCAAGAAGAAATGGACCAAGAGTTGAAAAAGAATTCGAAGAACGTGTTGTCACAATTAACCGTGTTACTAAAGTTGTTAAAGGTGGACGTAAATTCCGCTTTGCTGCATTAGTCGTTATCGGTGATAAAAAAGGTCGCGTTGGATTTGGAACAGGTAAAGCTAACGAAGTACCTGATGCTATTAGAAAAGCATCTGAAGCAGCTAAAAGAAATATTATTAATGTACCTATCATTCATGGAACAATTCCTCATGAAATTAATGGTATGTATGGATCAGGGCATGTATTCTTAAGACCTGCATCTGAAGGTACTGGAATCATCGCTGGTGGACCAGTTCGTGCTGTTGTTGAATTAGCTGGATATTCAGATATCATTTCTAAATCAATTGGTTCAAGAACTCCAATCAATATGGTTCGTGCAACAGTAGAAGGTTTAAAATTATTAAAAACTGTTCAACAAGTTGCTGAATTAAGAGATAAAAAAGTTGAAGAAATTTACGGATAGGAGGAGCGTAAGAAATGGCAAAAGAAAATACAGTTATCATTACGCTTGTAAAAAGTCCAATTGGTGCTAAGAAAAATCAAAAGGATACTCTTAAAGCGTTAGGTTTAACAAAAATGCATAAATCAGTTGAAAAAGTTAACAACGAATTTATTCAAGGTATGATCAATACTGTTAAACACCTTGTTAAAGTAGAAGAAAGTAAGTAGGAGGTGTAAACATGAAATTACACGAATTACAATATACTGAAGGTGCACGTAGAGAAAGAAAACGTGTTGGACGTGGAACAAGCTCTGGGCATGGAAAAACTTCTGGAAGAGGGCAAAAAGGTGCTGGTGCTAGAAGTGGTGGAGGAAAGAAACCTGGATTTGAAGGTGGACAAACACCATTATTCATGCGTTTACCTAAGCGTGGATTCACAAACTTCAATAGAGTTGAATATGCTATCGTTAATGTAGAAGATTTAAATAGATTTGAAGCAGGTAGTGTAGTAGATATGGCTGCTTTAAAAGAATGTGGATTAATTAAAAAGGAATTAGATGGTTTAAAAGTTTTAGGTAATGGGAAATTAGAAGTTGCTTTAACAGTTAAAGCAAAGAAATTCTCAAAATCAGCCATTGCTGCCATTGAAGCCGCAGGTGGAAAAACTGAGGTGATCTAGGATGTTAAACTTTTTTAAGAATGTCTTTAAAAAAGGTGAATTACGTCGTAGAATAATTTTTACACTTGGTATGTTGTTCGTATTCCGTTTAGGTGCTGCTATTACAATTCCTTCAATTGATGCTGATGCGATTACTGCTTCAGCAGCTAATAGTGGTATCCTAGGAATTATGAACATGCTTGGTGGAGGTATGTTAGAGAGATTTTCTATCTTTGCATTAGGAATTTCTCCATATATTACAGCATCTATTATTATTGAATTATTATCAATGGATGTCATTCCTGCATTGACTCAATGGAGAAAAGAAGGGAATACAGGAAAAAAGAAAAAAGATCGTGTAACTCGTTATGTTACTTTAGTATTAGCAGCAATCCAAGGTGGATCATTAACATATGCATTTGATAGAATGTATGGAATTCTTGATTCATCATCAATTTGGAGTTATGCTTATGTTGTATTAGTTATGATTGCTGGAAGTATGTTAGCAATGTGGATTGGAGATCAGATCACTCAAAAGGGTGTGGGAAATGGAACATCATTATTGATCTTTACTGGTATCGTAGCCAATCTACCATCTAACTTTATTACAACATTTAATAATTTAGTAACATTTGACGATGGAACTCAAACAATGGTTTTAGGAATTCTTTGGTATGCTTTATTTGTGATTGTCTATTTAGCAATCGTTATCTTCGTTGTATTTAATGAAGGTGCAGTCAGAAAGATACCAATTATGTATGCAACAAATTCTAATCCAACAATGCGTACTAAGGATAAAACGCATATGCCGATTAAAATTAATAGTTCAGGAGTTTTACCTGTTATCTTTGCTGCATCAGTATTAGCAGCACCAAGAACAATTATTAGTTTTATGGATTCTAATAATGTAACGAAGACAATTGATACAATTTTAAATTATCAGGAACCATTTGGTTTTTGCTTATACTTATTGTTAATTGTTTTATTTGCTTTCTTCTATTCTAATTTACAAATTGATGCACATAAAATTAGTGATGATTTGAAAAAGAATGGGGGTTCTATTCCAGGCGTTAGAACTGGTTTAGATACTGAAAGATTTATTAGCATGGTTTTAAATAGAGTGACTGTTGTCGGATCAATCTTTCTTATGATTGTTGCAGCAATTCCGATTATGACACCAGTTATCTGGTCACAAACTTCTAATGCTTCATTAACATTAGGTGGAACTGGTTTAATTATCATTACTGGTGTTGCTCTTGAAACAACAAGACAAATCAAAACTTTAATTACTCGTAAAGAGTATCATGGATATATAAGAAAATAGTATAATAAAAGAGGTGTAGAAAAAATGAACATTATTTTAATGGGGCCTCCTGGTGCTGGTAAAGGGACTCAAGCTGAAAAACTTGTTAACAAGTATGGTTTGACACAAATATCTACTGGAGACTTATTCAGAAAAGCTTTACGTGAACAAACTAAATTTGGTGTTATTGCAAAATACTTTATGCAATTTGGGCACCTTGTACCAGACGATTATACGATTGAAATGCTTAGAGAATATTTAAGTGAAAATACATTTGAAAATGGATTTATCTTAGATGGTTTCCCTAGAACAATCGTTCAGGCGAGAGAACTTGAAAGCATTGCAAAAGAATTTGACTTTACAATCGATGCAATTATTAATTTAGATATTCCTGTTGAAAAATTAATTACAAGATTATCTGGAAGAAGAACTTGTAAAGATTGTGGAGCAACATTCCATGTTGAATTTAATCCACCAAAAGTTGATGGAGTTTGTGACAAATGTGGTGGGACTTTGTATCAAAGAGAAGATGAGAGCGAAGAAGCTGTTAAAATTAGACTTGATACTTATAACAAACAAACAAGACCTTTAATTGATTATTATACAATGAAAGGTACAATCATTAATATTAATGGTGACCAACCTATGGAAGACGTCTTTAAAGACATTGAAAAAAGCTTGGAGGGTAAATAATGATTGTCACTAAAGACCAAAGAGAAATTGAATTAATGCGTGAGGCTGGTCGCATAGTGGCACTTGTTCACAGTCGCTTAAAAGAATTTATTAAACCTGGTATTACAACTATGGAAATTAATGAATTTTGTGAAAAGGTCATTCGTGATGCGGGTGCAACACCGTCATTTCTTAACCTCTATGGTTTTCCAGGTGCTGTCTGTACTTCAATTAATGAAGTTGTTGTACATGGCATACCAAGTCATAGAAAGTTAAAAGATGGGGATATTATTTCAGTGGATGTTGGTGCATGTTATAAGGGTTATCATGGTGATAGTGCTTGGACTTATGCAGTAGGAAACATTAGTAAAGAAGCTGCATATTTAATGGAAGTGACAGAAAAAGCACTTTATGCAGGTTTATCCCAAGTGAAACCTGGCAATCGTTTATCCGATATATCTCATGCTGTGCAAACTTATCTAGAAAGTCATGGATGCTCAACACCTCGTGATTATACTGGTCACGGGATTGGGACGAAAGTTCATGAAGATCCTGCTGTTCCTAATTATGGAGCACCAGGGAAAGGACCTAGATTAAAAGAGGGAATGACTCTTGCAATCGAGCCAATGGCACATTTAGGAAGATGTGAAACAGATGTCCTAGATGACGATTGGACAGTCGTGACAAGAGATAGATCTCTCGCAGCTCACTATGAACATACTATTGTCATTACAAGTGATGGGTATGAGATTTTGACAAAACTGTAAAAGGGAGTTATAATCAATGGCAAAAAAAGATGACGTTATTGAAGTAGTAGCAACTGTCCTTGAAACATTACCAAATGCAATGTTTAAGGTAGAGTTGGAAAATGGAGCGGTTATTCTGGCTCACGTTTCTGGTAAAATCCGTATGAATTACATTCGCATTTTACCGGGGGATAAAGTAACCGTAGAAATTTCTCCATATGATTTAACACGTGGGCGAATCACATTTAGACATAAATAGAAAATCTTCCCAAAGGAGGTAAAGATTAAGATGAAAGTAAGACCATCAGTAAAACCAATATGCGATAAATGCAGAGTAATTAAACGTAAGGGTAGAGTAATGGTAATCTGTGAAAACCCTAAACATAAACAAAGACAAGGTTAGTTAATAGGAGGAGAGACAATGGCTCGTATAGCAGGTGTTGATATCCCACGTGATAAACGTGTGGTAGTTTCTTTAACTTATATTTATGGTATCGGTTTACCAACAGCTCAAAAAATTTGTGCTGCGACTGGTATTAGCGAAGATACAAGAGTTAAAGATTTAACTGAAGAAGAAGAAGGAAAACTAAGAAAAGAAGTAGAAAATTATAAAGTAGAAGGAGACCTTCGTAGAGAAGTTGCATTAAATATTAAACGTTTAATGGAAATTGGATGCTATAGAGGAATCCGTCATCGTAAAGGACTTCCAGTACGTGGACAAAAAACAAAAACAAACGCTCGTACTCGTAAAGGAAAAGCTCGTCCAATTGCTGGTAAGAAAAAATAGGAGGTTGAACGAAAATGGCAAGAAACAATACTCGTGGTAAAAGACGTGTTAAAAAGAATATAGCAAAAGGTGTCGCACATGTACATTCAACTTTCAATAACACAATTGTTACTGTAACTGATGAACATGGGAATGTAATTACTTGGTCTAGCGCTGGAGCTCTTGGATTTAAAGGATCAAGAAAATCTACTCCATATGCTGCTCAAATGGCTGCTGAAGCTGCTGCAAAAGCATCAATGGATCATGGTATGAAAACTGTTGACGTATGTGTTAAAGGTCCAGGACCAGGACGTGAAGCTGCAGTAAGAGCTTTACAAGCTGCTGGATTAGAAGTAACTTCAATCAACGATGTTACACCTATTCCACATAATGGTTGTCGTCCACCAAAACGTCCTCGTGGATAATGAAGTAAATAAGTAGTTATTTCTAAGTGAGGAGGGAAATAATGCAAAAGTTTGAAAAAGCAAATTTTAATGTCGCAGAATATGATGAAACTGATTTCTATGGTAAGTTTGTTATCGAACCTTTAGAAAGAGGATTCGGAACAACTTTAGGAAATGCTTTACGTAGAGTTCTGTTATCATCTATTCCTGGATGTGCAGTACATGCCATCAAAGTTCAGGGAGCTATTCATGAATTTTCTGCAGTTGATGGTGTCGTAGAAGATGTCACTTCAATTATCTTAAACATTAAAAAACTCGTTTTTGCAATTGATGGTGATGACGATGTAACAATGGTTATTGATGTCAAAGGTCCAGCTGTTGTCACTGGAGCTGACATTCAATGTCCATCAAATGTAACTATGATTTCAAATGACATGGAAATTGCACACGTTGCAGAGCGTACACATATCTATATAGAAATGTATGCTCATAAAGATCGTGGATACATGAGTGCTGATCAAAACAAAAAAATGATCAATACAATCGGTGTCATTGCAACTGATTCTATTTATTCACCAGTTGTTAAAGTGGCATATAACGTTGAACCAACTCGTGTAGGACAAAGTGCAAAATATGATCAATTGACTTTAGAAGTTACAACTGACGGGTCTATTCAGCCACATGAAGCTTTAGCATTAGCTGCTAAAATCTTAGTGGAACATTTAAATATGTTTGTTGAATTAACTGATATGGCAATGAACATGGAAGTTATGAGCGAAACTGAAGAAGACACAAGTAATAAAGTATTAGATATGACTATTGAAGAATTAGACTTATCTGTACGTTCATATAATTGCTTAAAGAGAGCTGGTATTCAAACAGTTCAAGAACTTGCTTCTAAGAGTGAAGATGATATGATTAAAGTGAGAAACTTAGGTAAGAAATCACTCAAAGAAGTTAAAGAAAAATTAATCGAATTAGGTTTAGGTTTTAAACAAGTCGATTAATCACAGATTAAATATATTGGAAGGAGCACTAATTTATGGCACACAATAGAAAATTAGGGCGTGTATCATCTCATAGAAAAGCAATGTTACGTAACTTAGCTACAGATGTTATCATGTATGGAAAAATTGAAACTACAGTAACAAGAGCTAAAGAAGTTCGTTCAATTGTGGATGAATTAATTACTTTAGGAAAACGTGGAGATTTACATGCAAGAAGACAAGCAGCACAAGTATTACAAGATGTTGTAGATCCTGCTACTGGTAAAACTGCTGTTCAAAAATTATTTGATGAAGTTGCACCAAAATTTGCAGATAAAAATGGTGGATACACTCGTGTTTTAAAAACATATAATCGTAAAGGTGATAATGCACCAATGGCAATTATTGGTTTATTCTAAAAGTGATGGAAACATCACTTTTTTTGTAAATAAAATAATCAAAAATTTCATATTTACTTTTTTATTTTGTTAATGACGTTATCAAATGACTATAAAATCTAGATATTTGATGTATTGAATTTTATAATGTCATTGTCAAATAAAGGAGGACGAGAATATGAAAAAAGAAGAAATTGTTTCACAGGCAAAGGAAGCTTATCAAAGAAACTTTAAAGAAAATAAATTTCAGAAAGAAGAAAAAACTGAAGATGTTGTTTTAAATAAAGAAAACTTAGAAACTGAAGTTGAAGAAATGAAAGAAACAGAGATGGATAAATTAAAAACTTTAAATCTTTTAAGAAGTCAAATTGAGGATAAATCTAAAAATGCATTTCAAAAGACTTTCCATGAAAATACACAACAAGAATCATCTCATCATAAAATGACATCTGAAGAAATGTATGAAAAGATGGAAAAAGAGAAAGAAGATTTATTAAATTCTGTTTCAGCCATGAAAGAACAGCAACTAAAAGCACATCAATGATGTGTTTTTTTATTTTGCAACTTATAACGAATTGCATTATAATGTCATACAAGAGGTGATGGAGATGATTATACATAAAATAGAGAAAACCCATTTTTCTCCAAGTGAAGCTATTATTATTGATTATATTTTGAAAAAGGGAAAAGATATAAAAAATATGACCATCTCGCAAATAGCTGAGGAAACATATACATCATCACCTTTGTTTATACGTATAGCTAAAAAATTGGGTTTTGATGGATGGAATGAATTTAAAGATGCATATTTAAAAGAGTTAGATTATTTGTATCTGAATCAAGAAGTTGATGCGAATATTCCTTTTGTTGTAAATGATGATATGATGAATATTGCTTATAATTTATGTATATTAGAAAGAGAAACTGTTCAAGATACATATTCACTTATTCAGCATGATGATTTACAAAAAGCTATACGTTTATTGCGTGATTGTGAACAGATTGATATATACGGTCGTACTCCTCATATTCATATTGCACGTTCATTTCAAAGTCGTATGTTCATATTGCATCGTCATGTTCATCTATGTTCTTTAAGTGATGAACTGGATTCAACATATCTGATGAGTGATGATCACCATACTGCTATTGTCATATCTTATTCTGGTCATGCATCACAAATGAAGCATTTACTAGAAAAGTTGAAGGAAAAGAAAACACCTATTATTGCTATAACAAATATTGAAGATAATGATTTATCATTAATGGCTGATGTTACTTTGAGGTTATCTTCTAGAGAGCTGATTTATACAAAGATTGCTGATTTTTCAAGTAGTTTATCATTAAAGTATTTATTAGATATTTTGTATAGCTGCATTTTTTCATTACATTATCAGGAGAATCTTGATAGCTGTATAAAAATTGCAAAAGAGCTGGATGAAACACAGCATGAAGAATTTATGTAATGACAGGTGACTTGAAATGTGGTTGACATCTTCTATAAATCATAATAAAATTGAACTACTTGGAGGATAGATATGGAAAAAATTATTGATGTTCAACATTTATCTTTTGGATATGATGAAGAGACTTTAACAATAGATAATATTTCATTTAGCATACAAAAAGGTACTTATACAACCATTTTGGGGCATAATGGAAGTGGTAAAAGTACAATTGCTAAATTATTAATGGGATTATTAGAAAAGAAATCAGGGGATATCATTATTGGTGGTATTCCTTTAACTGAGGAAACTTTAAATCAGGTACGTAGTCAAATTGGTATTGTTTTTCAAAATCCTGATAATCAGTTTATTGGAGCTACAGTCAGAGATGATATAGCCTTTGGATTAGAAAATAATTGTGTTGATCCATCTTTAATGGATGATATTATTGAAGAATATGCTAAAAAGGTCAATATGTATGAGTTTTTAGATCATGAACCTACAAAACTATCTGGTGGACAAAAACAAAGAGTTGCGATTGCTGGTATTTTAGCAATGAGTCCATCAATTATTATTTTAGATGAAGCCACGAGTATGTTAGATCCTAAAGGAAAGAAGGAAATTAATGCTTTGGTTCATCAATTAAATAAAGATAAGAATATGACAATCGTATCAATAACACACGATATAGAAGAAGCGGCTTTGTCTGATTATGTGATTTTATTAAGTGATGGACATATTGTAGATGAAGGAAAGCCAGAAGATGTTTTAATGAAAAAAGAAGAAATTGAAAGTTTAGCTCTAGATATTCCCTTTGCTTTAAAAGTAACACAAGGATTGCAACAAATGGGCGTATCTATTGCTGATCAAATTGATAGAGAGAAGTTGGTGAAAGAATTATGTCAATTACGTTTAAAGAAGTAGAACATATCTATGCTCCAGATACGCCTTTTGCATATCATGCTTTAAAAGGTGTTAACCTTGATATTAAAAAAGGAAGCATGACAGCTTTGATTGGGCATACAGGGAGTGGGAAATCAACCCTCATTCAACATATTAATGCATTACTACTTCCTACATCTGGCGAAGTGAAAATTGAAGATATTTTAATTACAGCTACAAATAAGCCCTCTTCATTAAAACCCTTAAGAAAGAAAGCTGGACTTGTTTTTCAATTTCCAGAATATCAGTTATTTGAAGAAACAATTCTAAAAGATATTATTTTTGGGCCTAAAAATTTTGGTGTCAGTGAAGAAGAGGCTATTAAGATTGCAAAAGATGTTATTCAATTAGTAGGATTAGATGAATCATATCTAGAACGTTCTCCATTTGATTTGTCTGGGGGACAGAAACGTCGTATTGCGATAGCTGGTATTTTAGCAATGAATCCAGAAGTGTTAATTTTAGATGAACCAACTGCTGGTTTAGACCCTCAAGGGGCTAAAGAAATGCTTCAATTATTTAAAAAAGTTAATGAAGAAGGAAAAACTGTTATTTTGGTTTCTCATGATATGAATCAAGTTTTAGAGTATTGTGATGATGTTGTTGTTATGAATCATGGTCAAGTAGAAAGACATGTACCTGTGGAAGAGTTATTTAAGGAAACGGAATATTTAACATCTTTAAGTATTGATTTACCTATCATTACATCTTTTATTTTAGAACTCAATAAAAATGGATTTCATATTGATCCTTCTATTAAAGATATGGATGTTTTAATTCAGGAAATAGGAGGGCAATTACATGAATAATATGATGTTTGGAAAGTATTTGCCTATTGATAGCTTTATTCATCGTTTAGATCCAAGACTAAAAATCGGATCACTTTTATTATTACTGATTGCAGTTTTCTTTGATGCAGGTTTTATTGGTTATGCTGTTTTAGGAATCTTTGTCATTATCATGACTTTGTTATCACATATTAAGGTTTCACAGGTATTAAAAGCGGTAAAGCCAATGCTATTTATGATGGCTTTTTTGATGATTTTTAATTTACTGTTTATTCAACAGGGACATTTATTGTTTTCTTTAGGATTTATTAAAATCTATGATCAGGCCGTTTTACAAACAGTATACATATTTATCAGATTGATTCTCATCATTATAATGACAACAATTTTGACAGCAACAACAAAACCATTAGATTTAACATTGGGAATAGAACATTTATTATCTCCTTTTAAAAAAATTGGTTTTCCAACGCATGAAGTAGCCATGATGATTTCTATTGCTTTACGTTTTATACCAACATTATTAGAAGAAACACAAAGAATCATGAAAGCGCAAGCCAGTCGTGGTGTGGAATTTTCTGAAGGAAGTTTAAAAGAAAAAATATTATCTATTGTGTCTTTAATCATTCCTTTGTTTATTTCTGCTTTTCAAAGAGCAGAAGATTTAGCTAATGCTATGGAAAGTCGTAATTATAATCCAGAAGCCAAACGTACAAGATATAAACAGCTTGTCTGGACAGTATCTGATACGATTGCATTTTTATGTGTTATTGCAATATGTAGTGCAATGGTTATAATGAGTATTGTTTTATGAGAGTAAAATGTATAGTGAGTTACGACGGAAGTCGTTTTCATGGCTTTCAAGTTCAAAATCGTGAGCGTACGATACAAGGAGAAATTCAAAAAGCCATCAAAAAAATAAATGAAGTAGAAACAGTGATTCACGCATCAGGAAGAACTGATGCCAAAGTTCATGCTGTTCATCAGGTTTTTCACTTTGATACAGAAAAACAATTACCTGAAGCGCAATGGAAAAGAGCTATTAATCATTTTTTACCCAATGATATTTATATTTTGGACGCTCAATATGTTGATGAGAATTTTCATTCACGTTATAGTGCTGTCAAAAAAGAATATCGTTATTTATTAAGTACGAAAGAATATAATCCATTTCAAACAAATTATATTTATCAGTATGGACGCTCTTTAGATATAGAATTAATGAGAGAGGCCGCAAAAATTTTTATTGGAGAACATAATTTTGCGTCATTTTGCAGTTATGATCAATATGGAAATACAATTCGTTCACTTTATACTTTTGATATTGAAGAACAAGATGGTATTATAATTTTTCGCTTAGTTGGAAATGGTTTTAGACGTTATATGGTGAGACATCTTGTAGGAGGAATTATCCAAGTTGGTGCCCATAGAATTGAAAAGGAAAAACTTTTAGAAATGTTAGAAAGCTGTGGTGAAAAGAAATGCCTTTTTAAGGCTAAACCACAGGGCTTATATTTGCAGGAGGTGTATTATGAAGAAGACTAATTTTCATACACATACTTATCGTTGTGGTCACGCTAATGGAACAGAAGAAGATATGGTTCAGGCAGCTATTCATATGGGAATAGAAGAATTAGGTATTTCAGAACATATACCTTTACCCCATTATCGTCAGCATCTTTTAAAATCTCTTCTAGCTGTTAGAAGTATCAGGAGTTTTTTATCTCTAGGTTATGCCTTTGTGAAAAATGGACCAGGAATGAGAATGCCCTATAAGGATTTAGATAGCTATCTGGAAGCAGTTGAAGATTGTCAAAAGAAATATCAGGATCAAATCAAAATCTATAAAGGTTTTGAAGCTGAGGGATTAGAGGAATATTTTGATTATTATCAAAGTTTATTATATGAACATAAAGTGGATTATTTGATTTTGGGTCATCATTTTCATAAGCATTGTATTCATAATGAATATTATGGAAAAGAGAATATGAAGAAAAAAGATATTTATCATTATTGTAATGATGTAGAAAAGGCGTTGGAGACTGGTTTATTTAGTTATTTGGCTCATCCAGATTTATTTTTAATTGGTTATAAGGAATTTGATTTAGATGCAAGAACTGTGACACAAAGAATTTGTGAAAAAGCCAAGGCCCTAAATATTCCACTAGAAGTCAATGCTGGTGGAATGCGAAGAGGATTAAGAAATGTTAATGGTGAAAAGATTTATGCTTATCCAAATACACATTTTTGGAAAATTGCTGGAGAAGTAGGAAATGATGTGATTTTAGGATTTGATGCACATGATCCTTCTGATTTTAATGAAGGCATGTATCGACAAATGATGGAGTTTTGTAAAGAACATAATTTAAAAGTCATTGATCATTTTGATTTTTTACAAGGACAGTTTGAGAAGTTTCAAGGAGAATATGATATTAGATAAGAAAGAAAATGATTATTTTTCTTTCTTTTTTTTGCAACCAGATATTTGTCAAAAACGTTTATATAATGAGGGAAGGTGAAAAGCATGCCTGAAATGATTTTAGGGAATTCTTATGAAGATATTGTGGAAGATTATGCAGATTTAATCACAAGAATCTGTATACTTAATTTACGGAATGTAGATGACGCGAAAGATTGTTTTCAAAATGTCTTGATGAAACTATTCTTAAAGAAAGATGATTTTCAAGATAAACAGCATTTGAAACGATGGCTTATACGTGTAAGTATAAACGAATGTCATAATTATCAAAGGTTATTCTATAAACCACAAATAAATATAGATGATGTTATTATTGCTGAACATCAAGAGCAGTTGACATTATTATCTGAGGTTTTAAAACTTCCTAAAAAGCAAAGGAATGTTATGTATTTATATTATTATGAGGGATATAAATGTGCAGAAATTGCATCAATTATGAAGATGAAAGAAAATACAGTGAAATCTCATTTGAAAAGAGGAAGGGAAGAACTTAGAAAAAAGGTTGGTGAGTTTTATGAATAAGTTTAAAGAATTTGACTTAGTGAAAACACCAGAAGACTGGAAAACATTTAATATCAATCAACAAAAATATAAATATAGAAAGAAAAAAATCATATATCAAACAACTATTTGTTTTCTTGTTTTGATATTGTCATTATCTTCTATTGGAATTGTCTATGCATTTAATAGTCAATTTCGTCAATGGGTACAGGAACAGTTTCAATCAGATGAAATAGAAGTATTGCCACAAAATGAAAATGTTCAGCAGTATATGCGATTTGAAGATATTTTTCTATGTATTGTGCATGGTGATGAAGAAATAATAGATCAAATTCTTGTTTTTCAAGATGGACAATATGTGGAAGGACAAATAGAAAGCTTTCAAGGAGAATATCAAGGGCAAAAATATTCATTTGATTATGTGCGTTATAAAGATCATATCTACACTTTTAATGAAGAAGGTTATATTGTTTATACATTGAATCTCTTAAATGATGATATTCTTTATTTTGGTTCAGCAGATAATAATTTATGTTCACTTGATTTAAAAACAAAAGAGATTATTCCCTTAACAAACGATCATGAATCTGTTAACTTTAAAATTTCTCCTAATAAGCAATATATTACAATTAACAAAAATGATAAGTATTGGACTGTTTATGATACAAAGACTCATAAAGAAAAAAGAATTAATCAATTATCTCCTTATCTTCACAGTGAGGAATATGCCTTTTTTAATGATCATTTTATAGTTGGTTATACAGATCAAGATGAATCATGTGTTATTGATTTAAAAACAAATGATGTGAAGATTTTAGAGGAACAGGGTATGTATCCATATGCTTCCACTTTCTTTGTTGAATTTGAAGGTAAGGAAACAATTTTAAAAGATATGTATACTCATGAAGAAATGAATTTACCTTTTGATTTGTCTTCTTATGATTATCACATTTCTAATAATCGTTATGTATTTTTTGAAAATTGCAATTTGGAAAAAATAATTGTAATTGATTTTCAAAAGAAAAAGTATACAGATATAGATTATATGGGGCTTGATAAGATTATAGATTTTATTGTTATTGATGATGAGAATGTGATTATAACAGATGATAACGAATATTATATACTTTCACTTTCTGAACTTTTACCTTGATTGTCATAAGAGAAATAATTTTGGATGAAATAAAAGAATACAACAAAAAGCCGATGAATACAACAAAAATCATATTGACAAAAAGCGGAATGTTGCTATAATAATAGGTGCCTTATTTTAACGTTTGTAGCCCCGGAAACTACAGGAGGATTAAAAATGAGACAAACAACAATGGCTAAAGAAGCCACAATTGAACGTAAATGGTACGTTGTTGATGCTGAAGGATTAACTTTAGGACGTTTAGCATCAGAAGTAGCATCTGTATTAAGAGGAAAACACAAACCAACATTTACACCACATGTAGATACTGGTGATTATGTGATTATTGTTAATGCAGACAAAGTAGTAATGACTGGTAAAAAATTAGACACAGTTAAATACTATCATCATTCTGGTTGGTTAGGTGGTTTAAAAGTAAAAACTGCTCGCCAATTCAAAGAATCAAATCCAACAGGATTTGTAGAAGCAGCTGTTAAAGGTATGTTACCTCATAACACACTTGGAAGAAAACAAGGGATGAAATTATTTGTATACGCTGGTAGTGAACATCCACACGCTGCACAACAACCAGTTGAATTAAAAATTAAGGGATAAGGAGGACGAGAATAAATGGCTAGTGTACAATACAGAGGAACTGGACGTAGAAAGTCTTCAGTAGCACGTGTTATTTTAACACCAGGTGCAGGAAAAATTGTTATTAATGGTAGAGAAGCTAAAGATTACTTACCATCAGATGTACTATTAATGATCGTCAACCAACCACTTGAATTAACTGGTACAACTGGTAAGTTTGATGTGACTGTTAATGTTAAAGGTGGAGGTTACAGTGGACAAGCTGGAGCTATCCGTCATGGAATTTCAAGAGCTTTATTAGAAGCTGGAGAAGATTATAGACCAGTATTAAAAGCAGCTGGATTCTTAACTCGTGATGCAAGAGTTAAAGAACGTAAAAAATACGGACTTAAAGCAGCTCGTAGAGCACCACAGTTCTCAAAACGTTAATTTATTCGTTTATTCAGAGAAATGCAAAGAAACTCAAATCAACAAAAGTCGCTATTTATTGGCTTTTACTCGATTTGAGTTTTTTTGTATATTTATAAATTAAAAACGGTAAGCGACACGTAAGCGACAAGTAAGATACAAAAT
>CALUZM010000034.1 GCA_944325245.1 uncultured Massilimicrobiota sp.
TCAGAATGTTCCAATTTTTGTCAAGAACATGCTTTTAGATGAAGTAGGAAAAGTCAAAATTATAAAAGTTCTAAAAAATTATGCGGTAGGACGATTGATTGAATTATATCAGGAAAGTCCACTTCGTCAAACACCAAGATGTCCTATTTTCAAACAATGTGGAGGATGTCATTTGCAGCATTTTAATGCTTTGGCACAACAACAATTTAAAACGAAAAGAGTTGCTGATACACTATTGAAGATTGGTCATTGTCATGTTGAAGTACAACCATGTCTGATGATGGATGATCCATGGTTTTATCGTAATAAGGTACAAGTCCCAGTTGGAAATGCGGATGGACATTTGGTTACTGGATTTTATAAGCAGCATAGTAATGAAATTGTTCCAATGGATCACTGTTATATTCAAAATCAATTATCTAATCAGATAGTGCAATATACACGAAAGTTATTAGAGGAAGTTCATGAAGTTGCCTACGATAAAGAAAAACATACAGGAAATATGAAACATATTCTTGTTAAATATGCATATCATACACAACAGGCTATGCTTGTTCTTATTACATATCATCGCAAAATTCGTCAAAAAGAATATCTTGTCTCATCTTTAAAGAAGGCTTTTCCAGAGTTAAAAACAATTGTACAAAATTATAATCCTCGTCATGATAATGTGATTCTTGGAGATGAGGTTTCTATTTTAGATGGTGAAGGATATATTGAGGATGTCCTATTAGGAAATACTTATCGCATATCACTTAAATCTTTTTATCAGATCAATCCAATGCAAGTAGAAGTTTTGTATCAAAAGGCGATTGATTTTGCGAATCTTCAACCAACAGATGAAGTGATTGATGCCTATTGTGGGATTGGAACGATATCATTATCTTTAGCAAAGCATGTTCATCGCGTTTATGGTGTAGAAATCATTGATCAGGCAATTATTGATGCTAAAGAAAATGCCAAAAGAAATCACATTGACAATGTTGAATTTTATTGTCAGGATGCCGGTGAATTTATGGTTGACTTTGCGAAAAAAGGAAAGCCTATTGATGTGGTTTTCGTAGATCCACCAAGAAAAGGATGTTCTGAATTATTTTTAAATCAGTTGTTATTGCTTGCACCAAAAAAAGTTGTATACATATCATGTGATGTCGCAACGCAGGCTCGTGACATTGATTTTCTTCAAAAGAATGGTTATCATGCAGTTCAATGTCAACCTGTTGATATGTTCCCACAAAGTTTTCATATAGAAAACATAGTTTTGCTTCAAAAAAATGATTAAATTATTTTCTTGCTGTATTTGTACAATAAACATTTAAATATTTATGATTTCATAACTGTCATTATCAAAATGGCAGTTTTTTATTGGATTCTATTATGATTTTTTTGAGAAATGAAGGGAATATGAAAGGCATATATGAATTGAAATAGAAATATGTTATGATTTATAAAAAGAGAAATATATAATTTTTAGGAGAAATAGTATAAAATGAAAACAAGACCAATAACAACTTTATTTATGTTAGAATCTCTTGATGGTAAGATCAGTAGTGGAAATACTGATGAATTAGACGCAGATAAAGATTGGTGTCAAATCGATGGTGTTAGAGAGGGATTGCATCAGTATTATGAAATAGAAGCTACTACTGATTATTTTTCATTAAATACGGGTAGAGTTATGGCTAAAATTGGTGTTAATCATAGAAAAGAATATCATAAAAAAGTAAAAGTTAATTTTGTCATTATTGATAATAAGCCACATTTGAATGAAAATGGAATTGATTATATTTGTAATTGGGTAGAAAAGTTAATATTAGCGACAACAAATCAAAAACATATCGCATATTCTTTGACCAAAAAATATAACAATTTAGATATTTTATATTATGATGAATTGAACCTAACAAAATTATTAGAAGATTTATATAGTCAATATAATGTTGAAAGATTAACAATTCAATCTGGTGGAAGTCTTAACGGGTTATTTTTACGAAGCAATTTAATTGATTACGTTAATATAGTCATTGCCCCTTTATTAGTTGGTGGTAAAGATGTATCTACTCTCATTGATGGAGAAGCTATTAGTCGTTTAGATGAATTAAATAAATTAAAAGCATTGGAACTGATTGAATGTAATCAACTATATAATTCTTATGTTCAACTAAAATACAAAGTAAAGGGATAAATTGGAATTTATGGAGATAATGAAAATGAAATTAGCTACTACTTATATATGTGTTAGTGATATGGAAAAGTCTTTAAAATTTTATAGATTACTTTTGCAAAAAGAGCCATTATATTGTAATGATGACCGATGGATTGCATTTGACTGTGGAAATCAAATTGCACTTTATAAGAAAAAATATGATGAAAAGTTATTAGAGGAATCTAAAGATATTCATTTCAATAAAGCATATATTGATGACTTCTATAAAGAAGATGGGTGCAGAAAAAATAATATAGTCATCTTTAATTTTGAAGTGGAAGATTTAAAAAGTGAATATGAGAGGGTCAAAGATTTAAATATCGGAGAAATCTCAGATATTATGTATGTAAATATCCATATGCCATATTATTATTTTAACGTTATAGATCCTGATGGCAATATTTTAGAAACAACAGGAAATTACTAAATCCTAATTTTATGCGGAGGGGCTGAACAATGTGATATTACAGAATGATATTTGTAATGTAAATATTTCTATAGATACAACATACACTGTTGAATCGACAGACAATAAACCATATGATTTGGTGATAAATCCAAGGTACTTAAGACGCAATGATATGTATAAGACTTTCTCTGTACAAATAAATTTGTTTAGCAAAACAATTAGCATTGCATTAATAGGTGATTTTTATAGCTATGACATAGATTGTGCTGTTCTTGAATATAAAACTTTAACTATCTTACAAAATAATGCTGTTGTTCAGTTGGATATAAGTAACGGCGCCATGATAAATTTCAAGGAATTTGATTGTTTTGGATGTAATTACGGAATATACAGGGTACAGAATGGTTATATCATTTATGGGGAAATTGAAATAACCATGTTGGACTTTAATTTTAATAAGAAATGGTCCTTTTCGGGTAAAGATATATTTGTATCTATGTCAGAGAAAAAGTCATTTGAATTATGTGAGAACTCAATTAAGCTACATGATTTTGAAGGAAATTTTTATGAAATTGATTTTTCAGGAAAGTTGATAAGTAAAATGTAATAAATAAATCGTAATTTAAGGAGAAAGGTTATGAAGAAATTTTGGGGAATTTGTAATAATGATAAATATACTGTGGGCTGTAATGGAGCAAGTCTTTATATTTATGATCATAATGGTAAACAGTTACAAGTTTTTAAAGATGCACCTTATACTTATCGAGCAAAATTCAAGCCTGATACAAATATACTAGTTGCGAAATCTACAGCAGGTTATTTGCTTATTTATGATTTAGATGAGTTAAAGCTACTAAAAAAGATAAAAACTGCACAAATTGGTTCACAAGATGATGGTTTTGCATTTAACAACGATGGAAATTACTTATATAATATTGAAAGACCTATTTATTCTACAAAAACGAGATTAACTATTTACGATATGAAAGAGTACAGTGTTATCAGAACATTGTTTGAAAACGATGAAAAAATAGTTCTTAAAAATTTGGAGTTTGATAAAAATAATATTTGTTATCTATTAGGATTTATGAGAGATGATGCAGGAATATTTGATTATGGATTTATTGCAAAATTAGTTTCTCATAATTTAAAAGATATAAAAACTTTAGATAAAGATAAATATGAATATTTGTGTGCTTTTAAAAATTGGGAAGATCATGGCTTTTCGAATAAAGCATTGGAATTGTCTTCTCAGCTGAAAAATCTAGAAACAATAGAAAAAACAACAATTATAGATACATATAATGATTTGGAAAATAAGTCGAAATCTATATTTTCAAAATTATAAAAAAGTAATAAATAAATGAGAATTTGAGAGGTTTATATAATGAAGAATGCGAGTAATTTAATTATTGTAGGATTTGCTATCTACATTATTATGTCAGGCATAGATAAGTTTGTTTATTCTATTCCTAATACAATTTATATACCAGTTGGAATTTTGAGTGTTGTTTTCGTTTGTATGGGTTCTTTTAAAAGAAAAAGAAAAAATAAAAAAAATTAAATTTTTAGAAGGTGAAATTTTATGTATAAAACAGAATTGATTGAAGGTATTACAGTTAATAATGCAGTCGATAAAATAGAAAAAAATAATAGAAATGGAAAAGCAAGGCTATCACTTTGTGACTATGTCATTTTTAGGAACTCAAAGGGCTGTGCTTGTTTTTAAAAAAGAATTAAAAGGGAGTTTGTTGTAAACATATAATTCTTAATAAGAAAAGCTCATGAAGGAAAAATACACAAAATAAAAATGATTGTATTTGGTGTGAAGTTTATTTGTATATGTATTTTTGTTATTGAGATTTTTATGTTTTGAGATTGCTTTGAGGTATAATGGTCATGTTTCAAATGTTTTTTAAAACATCTAACTTAGTAAATAATGAAATTTATATGAACCTACTAATTATAGTCATGTTATATAATTAAATAATGGAATGATATTATGAAAAATAAGATAATTGTTAAGAATTTCAAAGGCAGTGATGTACTGAAATGTATGTTTGTTTTTCGGGATATTCATTCTCTTATTTGTGATTGCTCACATTGATAAGGGAAAATATATTCATAAAGTATGTTTGAATTCCACTATTAATATTTCATCCTAATAAAGGGAATTTTGAGAAGCCTTCTCTAAAAATTATATAAAACATAGTGTTTTGATTGACAAAAGATTATAGTATGATACAATGTGTCTCGAATAAGTGGTGGAGTCTGTCATAAAGCAAATATGCTTTATTTATTCAATGTTGTTTTGTACTATAAAAACATATACTGTGACAGATTCTTACAGAATCTGTTTTTTTATAAACAGATTTGAAAGGAGTTGTCTTAGGGAAAGTTATAAGAGTTGATAATAAATCATGGAAATGATGTTCTTTATTAAGAAAAGAGTATACTGAAATATTAGAGTTATGGAGGAAAAAGATGGAAGCAGTTGATTTTCATAAATCAAAGAAAAAGAAAACTTTTTCACCTATGCGACGTATTGCCTTTAGTTTTTTTATGGTTATATTGGTAGGTTCTTTATTATTGACTTGTCCGTTTTCTAATCAAGGAGCAATAGCTCCTTATATTGATCATTTATTTATTGCAACTTCTGCAACTTGTGTGACTGGTTTGGTTCCTGTTGTTGTGGCAGATCAATATACAGTTATTGGACAACTTATTATTATTTTGCTCATTCAAATTGGTGGGCTTGGTTTTTTGACTTTGTTAAATATGTTTATTTATGCTTTAAGAAAGAAATTAACATATACAAATAAAATGATTATGCAAGAAGCATTAAATCAAAATTCAATGGCTGCAATTGGAATATATATAAAAAGAGTTATTAAATATACAGCTTTTTTTGAAATGCTAGGAGCAGTTTTGTTGTGTATTGTTTTTATTCCTGAATATGGAATAATTAAAGGAATTTATTATGGAATCTGGCATTCTATTTCTGCTTTTTGTAATGCAGGATTTGATATTATGGGGCCAAATTCATTAATTCCTTATCAAACAAATATTTTATTGAATTTTACAATTGCTGGACTCATTATTGCTGGTGGTTTAGGGTTTGTAGTGTGGATTGATTTGAGAATGTCTTGGCAGCATTATAAAGAAAACTTCAAATTTTTTAGAATAAAAAAATTCTTTTCTTCACTATCACTTCATACAAAGATTGTTTTATTGGCAACAATTGTTTTATTGCTTGGAGGAACATTAGTTATTTTATTTTTAGAATATAATAATCCAGGGACTCTTGGTTCTTTACCATGGGGAGATAAAATTTTAGTTAGTTTCTTCCAATCAACAACAACCAGAACGGCTGGATTTGCATCAGTAGATATGGCATCTTTATATGATTCAACAAAATTATTTATGTCTATACTGATGTTTATTGGTGGTTCTCCAGCTGGAACGGCAGGTGGAATTAAAACAGTAACTTTAGTTATTGCATTATTATATATTCATTCTTTATCATCAGGAGATGAGAATGTAAAACTGTTTAAACGTCGTATTGCCGATCAAGTTGTAAAACGTTCATTAACAATTGCAATTTTAAGTTTCTTTATTTGTACATTTGGATTATTTATTCTATCGATGAATGAAGGAGCTGACTTCATTGATTTAATTTTTGAAGTCTTTTCTGCCTTTGGAACGGTTGGATTGTCTGCAGCTTTAACGCCAACCTTAACAGTTCTTGGTAAAATTGTAATTATTATTCTGATGTATATTGGACGTATTGGACCTTTAACAATGGTCTTGGTTTTTGCAAAAAAATATAATCAAAAGAAAGGAAAGGACATTGTCTATCCAGTTTCAGATGTCCTGATAGGTTAAAATAAAATGAAAAGTAAACAAGTTGTTGTTTTAGGATTAGGTGTTTTTGGCTCTACAATTACAAAAACATTGTCACAATATGGTTGTGAGGTTGTGGCTGTAGATAAAAATGATGAATGTGTTCAAAGAGTATCTGAATATGCAACGAAAGCTGTTATTGGTGATATTACTGATCAGCAATTCTTAATTGATTTAGGAATTGAAGGCTTTGATGTTGGTATTGTAGCAATCGGGAACCATTTAGAAGAAAGTCTTTTAGGTGTTTTGAATTTAAAGGAAATTGGCATTCCTTATATTATTGCGAAAGCAAAAAATAAAAGATTTAAAGCTGTTTTAGAAAAAATTGGTGCAGATCGTATTATTCGTCCTGAAAAAGAAATGGGAGAAAGATTAGCGCGTGGATTATTGAGAAAGAATATTACTGATTTGGTTGAACTTGATGAAAATTATAGTCTTGTTGAAATGAAAGTACCACAAGCTTGGGTAGGACATACTTTGTCTTCTTTGGATTTAAGACGTAAATATGGAATAAATATATTAGGACAAAGAGATATGGAAACTCAAAAATTAGAACTTTCTGTTGATCCAGATTATGTTTTGAAAATGAATGATCATTTCTTAATGGTAGCTGAAACAGAAAAAATTGAAAAATTTGATTATTTAATTGTATAATTGAAATAGTAGGTGAGAATATGTCTATTGATGTAAAAAAGATTTTGGCAGATGCATTGCTTGAGTTATGTGAAAAAACACCTTTAGAATCTTTAACTGTTTCTCAAATTTTAAAGACAACAGGTGTAAGCAGACAAACTTTTTATAATCATTTTAAAGATAAGAATGATCTGATTTGTTATGTATATGATCGATACATTGTTCCTGATTTCAAGGATGATAACATGTCTATTGATTTTTATAAATCTCTTTTAGAAACATATGAAAATATAAAGACATATCATCATTTTATGAAGCAGGCTTGTCAGATGGATGGTCAAAATTGTTTGAAAGATTATATGACTCAACATTGTCAAGATTTTGATTTGAAATGGCATCAAAATTTATATGGAACAAAACCTATGCCAGATACATTAAAGTTTGCAACAATATATCATGCTAATGCTTCAAGCAGTATGACTTTATCTTGGATTTTATCTGATATGCCAGTACCATGTGAAGAGATTGCAGATATGGTTGTTCGTATGAGAAGTATTGGTATGGATAAATTATTTCAAGATAGTGAAAACAAAATGAATCCATATGAAAAATAGACAAATTGATGAAAATGTCCATTTGTGGACAAAAAATGAAATATATAAATAGAAAACTCCTTTCTTTTACGATAAAATAAAAATGTAAAAGAAAGGAGCTTTTTTATGAGAAAAATATTAAAAAATGAAAAAGGGCAAGCTGTAGCCCCAAAAAGTATTCCTATGTCAGCAGATGCGTTTCATCAAGATCAGCAAACAAGAATTTATTGGCTTGGTGGAGCAGGTATTATGATTCATAGTCATGGAACTGATATTATGATTGATCCAGTTTTAGAAGGATTTGATTTACCTTTATTATATGAAGTTCCAATCCAATCTAAAGACGTAAAAAAACTTGATGGTGTATTCATCACACATATTGATAATGATCATTTTTCTCGTTTGACATGTCAACATGTATCAGATGTATGTCAACATTATTATGCCCCTAATTATGTCGCAGATGTCATGAATGAAGAAGGTTATCCAACTATGAAACAGGATATTTATGATAAAATTCAGCTTCATGATATGACTGTTCAATTGACTCCGGCCAAACATAATTGGCAAAATGGTTCAAAGAAATGGCAATATCGTTATTGGGAAGAAAAGGATTATTGTGGTTATTGGTTCAATACTCCAGATGGTGATATTTGGTTACCAGGTGATTCACAGTTATTAGAAGAACATTTACATATGCCTCAACCTGATGTCATTTTATTTGATCTTGCTGATAATGAATGGCATATTACTTTAGATGGAGCAATCAAGCTGGCTAATACTTACCCAGAAGCTGATTTGATTTGCATCCATTGGGGAAGTGTTGATGCTCCTGATATGACACCATTTAATGGAAATCCTGAAGATTTATATCAAAAAGTTGTCAATCCCGAAAGAATTCAGGTTCTTGCACCTGGAGAAGCATATGTATTAGGTCAAAACAATGGCTAAAACACTTTATTTGATGCGTCATGGTGAAACTTTATTTAATGCCTTGCATAAAATTCAGGGATGGTGTGATTCCCCTTTAACACCATTAGGCATTAAACAGGCACAACATGCTAAAAAATGGTTTGAGGATCATCGTATTACTTTTGATCATGCTTATTCTTCGACAAGCGAAAGGTGTTGTGATACTTTAGAAATCATCACATCCATGCCTTATGTTAGATGTAAAGGATTAAAAGAAAATCATTATGGAGTATTAGAAGGCGAAAATGATTATTTAGCTGAGAATGATCCACAAAAGTGTAAAACTTATTATTTACAATTTGGTGGGGAATCTAATGATACAGTCAAAGAGAGAATGAAGAGGACATTAACAGAAATTATGGAAAAAGATGATCATCATTCAGTACTAGCTATGAGTCATGGTGGAGCATGTTTTAACTTTTTAAGAGCTTATCAGGATCCAACAGAAGAATTAAAAAAAGGATTTGGAAATTGTTGTATATTTATATATGAATTTGAAAATCATAATTTTGTTCTAAAAAAAGTTATAAGACAGGAGGATATGTAACATGAAATATGTACAATTAGGTAATAGTGATTTAAATGTTTCAAGAGTATGTTTAGGATGTATGGGATTTGGCGATGCGAGTCAGGGGATGCATAGCTGGACTTTACCATATGAACCTTCAAAGGAGATTATTGAATATGCTGTTAATCAAGGTATTAATTTTTTTGATACGGCTATGGCATATCAGGGTGGAACAAGTGAAGAATATTTAGGAAAAGCAATTAAGGAATGCGCAAGAAGAGAAGATGTTGTGATTGCTACAAAATTTCATGGTCGTACAAAAGAACAGATTCAACAAGGTATAACTGCTAAAGAACATATTGAAACATGTTTAGATAATAGCTTAAAAAGATTACAGATGGATTATGTTGATTTGTATATTTTACATGCTTGGGATCAATTGACACCTATTGAAGAAACTTTAGAAGCTTTAAATGAAATGATTCAAAAAGGAAAAGTGAGATATATTGGGGTTTCTAATTGTTATGCATGGCAAATCGCTAAGGCTAATGAAATTGCTAAGGCACATCAATGGCAACCATTCATTTCAGTACAAGGGCATTATAATTTAATTTTTAGAGAAGAAGAAAGAGAAATGAAGCCATACTGTGATTTACATCATGTTGCAATGACACCTTATAGTGCTTTGGCTTCAGGACGATTGGCCAAACATCCAGGAGAACAATCTAAAAGATTAATAGAAGATACTTATGCAAAAGGAAAGTATGATGCCAGTGCTCAAAAAGATCTTGAAATCATTAAAAGGGTGGAAGAACTTGCTTTAAAACATCAAGTTTCTATGAGTGAAATTTCTTTATCATGGCTTATGCATCAAGTCACATCTCCAATTGTTGGAGCAACAAAATTACATCATGTTGATACCATGGTTAAAGCTACAGATTTACAGTTGAATGATGAAGAAATGGCATATTTAGAAGAATTATATGAGCCACATCGTCTTGTTGGGGTTATGGCTGAACAAAGAAAATAGAAAAAGATGATTGTTTTTGAAATGAATCTCCATTATTTGGATATCCAAATAACAGGATCCACTTCATTAGGCAATCATCTTTTTTTCTATAGAATTCTTTTTTATAAATAAATTGTCGCTTATTTTCAAATATATATAAATTACGCAAAGGAATAATAACAAAAATAAGATTGATTTTTCTAAGAATAGTGTCCAAAGAAGATACGCTAAAGCCACACCAGTATGAAAGAAAATTAAAGTTCCGGCAAAAAAGCAACCTTTTCTGAGACATTCTTGTTGGATATCTTGTTGATCTGCTAAAAAATATTCTGTAAATGCTATAACAGTTTGTTTGATATTGTTGGTTGAAAAAATAGTTGAACATGTATAACCAATTGCGCCTTTAAAAATACTCCATTGAAAAGCTGTTGCAAAGAAACATGGATATAAGGCCATAATAGGGTTAACATTCATAGGAATAAACCCTAAAAGTATCACACAGAATATCTCTATTTTTAAAACAAGATACTTTAAATTCCAATCGGTTCTATGAGTAAAGTATGTTCCCAGAATAAGAGCAAGAACATATATAAAGAGTGCACCAATCCTCAATATTCCTTCAAAATAATTTGCTCCTAAGATATTTTTAATTAATTCAATTAAATTAGCAGTTTGAGCTGATCCAAAAACATTCATACGTGCAAATATTGCATATCCACCAAAGAAACCACCAACTATGGCCATTAGGTAATGGGTAATGACATCATGATAATTTTTTTTCATATTTCATATTCTCCCTCAAATGTATTTAATTATAGCATTGAATAATCATTTGGCAATATTTGTTGAAGAAAAAAATAAAAAAACATGTGATTAATATTGTTGAAAGGGGTTTAAATATTGTATAATGGAATTATGAAAAGAGGCGATGGCTCATTGTATTATATTTCACCATATGCTTTATATGAGCTTGTGAAACAATTGTTTCATGATGTGAAAGATGTGGATGATATGACGTTATATGCTTATCGAGAAAATAAATGCTGGAAAATAGGTTTTTCAAATGAAAGCATTAAAGATATTCCCGAAGATTCAATAAATCTTTGTTATGAATTTAAGGATGGCTTTTTAAAAAATAGTCCTCAAAAAGCGACAGAAGAAATGATTGAAAGTATAAAACGCTATGAGAAGAATTTGACCCATATTTAAAGACTGATGAATAATCAGTCTAAAAAACTCACAATCATCTATAAATGATTGTGAGTTTCATTTTTATCATCATTCTGTAATGCAGCATAATAATATTCGCATTTATAATTAATTAAATCCAACTGTTTTTGTAAATCTTCCATTTGTTTTTCTACTGTCTTTTTTCTCTCTAAAAACAAATTATAACGTTCCTGTAAAGACGAATTTCCCTGTTTAACCAATTCTATAAAATGTTTGATTTCCTTAATAGACATACCAGTATTTTTGAAACATTCAATAATTTCTAACATTCGAATATCATCATCTTTAAAAACACGATACCCAGAAGCTTTTCTTTCAATATAGGGAAGTAAACCTTCTTTGTCATAATATCTTAAGGTTGAAATAGGTAAATTTGTCATTTTTGAAACGTCGCTAATCGAATAATTCATAGCTTTCATCTCCTTAGTCATTATCATAATGTTTTTAGTTGAAAAAAGCAATATCATCCTTTATGGATATAAGAATGGTTTTATGAATTTAGTGATATTTTTGGATGATTTCAGTAATAATTCTGATATCATTATCGTTACCATCATTTTCGACTTTATAAAGACAAGGTATATTATATTCTTTGCTAATTTGATCACCAGCTTTGCAATAAGCTTCGCCATAATTTTGATCGCCACTAACAATGACTCCTTGAAGGTATTGTCCATTAAGAGATAAAAAATCTTCAACTTCTATTGGGACATCACCGTATCCATCTGTATAGGTGAATAAAAGAAAATCTTCTTCTATTTTTTCTTGACCTAATTCAATTTTCAATGCTTCACGAATATTTAATTTGTTTATAAGACTTTCTACATTTCCTGTTCTTGTTGCATATACAAATTTCATAGTTTTCCTCCTTGGTTAGCTATAGCTAACATATATATCATAACTGTTATTGACAAAAAATCAAGTATTTTAATAATTATATTATATAACTCAATGTAAAATAAGATGATTTTAAAATAGATAAAAAACGATCTGTTTGAAGAGAAAGTTAGGGCATAATAGAAAATTATTTTGAGGTGTTGAATAGAATTGATTTATTATTTTTATACCATAAAGTATGATTTAAAAGGTAAAAATGATTCTGTTATTTTGGTTTTCATTATAATTCTTGAATGGTTTCTAATTAAGAATAGACGATAGTATATAATTCATCATAAGAAAATGGTATCAAAATTACTTCTTTTTTAGTACAATAAAGGAAAGAATGAGAAAAGAGGGTGTTTATGGAAATACGCATATTAAGATATTTTTTAACAGTTGCAAGAGAAGAAAATATTACAAGGGCTGCAGCAGTTTTGCATATTACACAACCAACATTATCAAGACAGCTCATGCAATTAGAAGAAGAATTGAATACAAAACTTTTAATCAGAGGGAAAAATAAAGTTGTTTTAACGGATGCAGGTATGTTATTACGCAGACGAGCAGAAGAAATCATTGATTTAACTGATAAAACAGAAAAAGAATTCTTGGAGGCAGATGAATTGATAGCTGGAGAAATTTTTGTGGGAGCAGGGGAAATTCATGCAATGCATCAATTGGGAGAATTTATGATCAAATTTCAGCAGCATTATCCTCATATTCAATATCATCTATATAGTGGAAATACTGATGATGTAAAACAGAAAATTGACCAGGGATTTATTGATGTAGGATTATTAACTGAACCAGTAGATATTGAAAAATATGATTATGTACGTCTGAATTATAAGGAAGCTTGGGGAATTTTAGCTCCCAAAGATAGTGAAATAGCTCAAAAAGAATATGTCACACCTGATGATATTTTAAATCTGCCACTGTTAATTGGACATCGTCTGATTGTTCAAAATGAAATTGCTCATTGGATGGGTATTGATGTCAGTGAATTAAACATTGTTGCAACTTATGATTTGATTTATAATGCAGCAATTTTAGTAGAAAAAGGGTTAGGATATGCCCTGTGTTTAGATAAAATTGTTTATATGCATGATGAATCCTTAGTTCGCTTTATTCCTCTTAGACCAGTTTTTGAAACAGGAGCTGTTCTAGTTTGGAAAAAACATCAAGTATTTTCAGCAACAGCAACACGTTTTATTCAGGAACTTTGTCAGTTTTTTTCTTAGTTAGTATAAATGCTTGAAAAGCATTTTATATAATAGATAATAAGTATTAGACATACTTCTTGAAAAATCATAAAATAAGTTTATCAGGAGGTATATATATGAGAGATATTCAAAAGGCAAATGAATTATTTAATCAATTACAAAAAGAACATATTTGTCCTCATGATTTAGAATTTGAGGACATAATGATTCATTATATTTATGGTGATGTTTATCAGCATGGCAATCTTGAATTAGGTTTAAGAGAATTGATACTGATTGTTGTTAATACTACGAATATGTGTTTAAAAGCTTTAGAAGAACACGTATATAGTGCATTGAAAGCAGAGGTTAGATCTGTTGAAATCAAAGAAGCAGTGTACCAATGTACACCATATATTGGATTAGGAAAAGTAGAAGAAGCTTTAGATGTTGTTCATAAAGTTTTTAAGGAAAATCAAATATCTTTACCATTAGAAAGTCAATCAACAGTTGATGAAAATACAAGATTTCAAGCTGGTTTTGATGTTCAAAGTGAGGCTTTTGGTAGAGAAAATATTCAAGCTAACCATGATCATGCACCACAGGAATTAAAACATATCCAGGATTATTTATCAGCTTATTGTTTTGGAGATTTTTATACAAGAAAAGGATTGGATTTAAAAACAAGAGAGTTATTGACTTTCGTTATTTTAGCAACTTTAGGAGGATGTGAAAATCAATTACGTGCTCATACTGCTGCAAATATAACAGTGGGAAATACTAGAAATTTATTAATAGATGTCATTACTCAATGCCAACCATATATTGGTTTTCCAAGAACACTGAATGCTATTAATATTATTAATGAAATTATAAAAGAATAAAGTTTTTACGCTTTATTCTTTTCTTTTTTCCATTTCTTTATTTGTTGAAGGCGTAATGCAACCTTTTTTTCATGACCTTGCAAAGTTGGATGATAGTACTCTTTATTTAAAAGAGAATCAGGTAGGCAAGTCATAGTTGTCAGCTTGTCTGCAAAATCATGTGCATACTGATAGCCTTGACCATAATGAAGATCTTTCATTAATTTTGTTGGGGCATTACGTAAGTGTAGTGGAACGGGTTCAGAGATTGTTTCTAATGCATCTTTTTTAGCACTTTCGTAGGCTACATATAATGCGTTAGATTTCACTGATAAGGATAAATAGGTCACTACATGTGTTAAATGGACACTACATTCAGGCATGCCTATGAAATGACAAGCCTGATATCCTGCAATTGCAATTTCAAGAGCACGGCTATCTGCCATTCCAATGTCTTCGCTTGCAAAACGGACAAGTCTTCGAGCAATATAAAGTGGATCTTCACCAGCTTCTAGCATTCTTGCTAACCAGTATATAGCAGCATCAACATCACTATTGCGCATCGATTTATGAAGAGCAGAAATCAGATTATAATGTTCTTCACCATTTTTATCATAGAGTAAAGATTTTTGAGATGTTATTTGTTCAATGATTTCAGGTGTAATCATTATTTGATCATCGTCCTGATAGACATTTAAAACGGCCATCTCTAAAGTGTTTAAAGCAATTCTTGCATCTCCATTAGAAAAATGAGCTATCATCATTAAACTCTGTTTATCCACATGTATATCGATGTTTCCAAAACCTTTTGGACTTTCTAATGCATGATTTAAAAGCTCTAAAATGTCTTCTGTATTTAAAGCATGAAGTACAAACACTTTGCAACGTGAAAGGAGGGCCGAATTGATTTCAAAAGATGGATTTTCTGTTGTGGCACCAATTAAAATGATACTGCCTTTTTCAACATATGGAAGAAAAACATCTTGTTGTGCTTTATTGAAACGATGTATTTCATCAATGAAGACAATTGTTTTCATACCTTCTTTTTGAATGGTTTCTGCATCTTTTAGGATTTTTTTGATCTCTTTGACACCACTATTCACTGCACTCAAATCAATAAAATGGGCCTTTGTGGTTCTGGCAATGATACGTGCTAAGGTTGTTTTGCCAACTCCTGGCGGACCCCAGAAAATCATTGATGGAATTTGATCATTTTCAATAAAACGATATAAAATTTTTCCTTTACCTACCAAATGTTTTTGACCGACATAATCAGATAAGTTTTGTGGACGCAAACGATTGGCTAAGGGTTCTAGAAAGAATTGATTTTGATTGTCCATTATCATAACCTCCCTTTGATATTTCCTTCTTTTCAAAGAAAAACAATCTTGAGTTCATGTCATGTTCATATCTTCATTTTATACTATGACTAATGAATTTTAAAGAGGAGATTGTCATGTTTGGATATATCGTTATAAATAAACCTGAAATGAAGTTCAAAGACTTTGATACATACCAATCCTATTATTGTGGATTATGTCGAACAATGCAGGAACATTATAGCATAAAAGGTCGTGTTGCTTTAAATTATGATATGACATTTTTGGCAATTTTACTCACAGGACTCTATGAACCTCTGAATCATAGGGAATATCGAAGATGCTTCTTACATCCGATGAAAAAACATCTTGAAGTGAGAAATGAATTAATAGATTATGCAGCAAAAATGACGATTGCCTTGACTTATTTAAAATGCGAGGATGATTGGCTTGATGAAAGAAAAATAACGAAAAATGTTTATAAAAATATTTTAAATCAAAGCTACCAATCGATAAAAAAAGAATTCCCTCAAAAATTATCTTTGATAGAACAGCAGCTTATTAAAATACATGAATATGAAAAGATGGAAGATATTCATATTGATGATATTTCT
Source organism: uncultured Massilimicrobiota sp. (assembly GCA_944325245.1). Taxonomy (GTDB): domain Bacteria; phylum Bacillota_I; class Bacilli_A; order Erysipelotrichales; family Coprobacillaceae; genus Allocoprobacillus. Next base: position 16,341 of record CALUZM010000034.1, read on the forward strand.
GGATGTTTTGGCAGAGTTATGGCTGAGATATGTTGTTATAAAGATGATTTATGGAAAGATTATCTTTATGAATTTGGTTTTTATTTAGGTAAATTTATTTATTTGTTAGATGCTTATGATGATATTGAAAAAGATATAAAGGATCACAATTATAATCCGTTTATAAAAAAGTTTCAGCAGAACCATTTTGAAGAGCAGACGCATGCACTTTTAGAGATGATGATTTCACGTGCTGCTGAAGCTTTTGAATATTTACCAATAGAGGAAAATATTGAAATTTTAAGAAATATCATATATAGTGGTGTTTGGAGTCAATATGAATTACGTTATAAAAAAAGAATGGAGGATAAGAAATAAATGGATCCATATCAAATTTTAGGAATATCTCCTAATGCATCAGATGATGAAGTCAAACATGCTTATCGAACTTTGAGTAAAAAATATCATCCTGATGCCAATATTAATAGTGAACACCAAGCTGAATATACTGAAAAATTTAAACAAGTACAAAATGCATATAAGACAATTATGGATAATCGAAAAAAAGGATTTACGAACCAGACATATGGGCAAAATTCACAAACGAGCTATCAATATCATGGTAATGAACAGGAAGCTTTTCAGGATGTAGGTGCCTATATCAATGCGGGTAGATATCAGGATGCTTTAAATATTCTTGAACAAATTCGTACACGTAACTCTTTATGGTTTTATTATAGTGCCCTTGCAATGAATGGTATTGGAAACAATGCAACTGCTTTAGAATATGCACAAACAGCAGCACAAATGGAGCCAGGAAATCTTCAATATATTTTCTTAGTTCAGCAGTTGCAGGCAGGAAGTGGTCAATATCGTCAAACGCAACAAACATATACATCACCATATGCTAATATGGCCAATTGTTGTTATTCATTATTGATGTTAAATATTTTTATGAATTGTTGTTGTAGATGTTATTAATAAATTGTCGTTAAAGGAGAATGTCTTATGAGTAAAATTATTGGTATTGATTTAGGAACAACAAATAGTTGTATGTCCTTTATTGAAAATGGGAAAACAACCATTATTCCTAATAGTGAAGGTGCAAAAACAACACCAAGTGTTGTTGCTTTTACAAGTGATGGACAAAGATTGGTGGGGGAAAGTGCAAAGAGACAAGCTGTTACAAATCCAACTGGAACTATTTCATCTATAAAAAGAGAAATGGGAACTGATTACAAGAAAAAAATAGGACAAAAATCATATACCCCACAAGAAATATCAGCAATGATTTTACAGAAATTAAAAATTGATGCTGAAAATTATTTAGGTGAAGAAGTGAAACAAGCTGTTATTACTGTTCCTGCCTATTTTAATGATGCCCAACGTCAAGCTACAAAAGATGCAGGGAAAATTGCAGGTTTGGAAGTTTTAAGAATTATCAATGAACCAACAGCAGCTGCACTTGCTTATGGCTTAGAGAACAGCTATGGTCAAAAAATGATGGTTTTTGATTTGGGTGGAGGAACTTTTGACGTTTCTATTATTGAAATAGGAAATGGTGTTATTGAAGTCCTTTCAACATCAGGAGATAACCATTTAGGAGGCGATGATTTTAATGACAAAGTCGCACAATATATTTTCACTGAATTTGAAAAAAGTTCGGGAATTTCATTGAAAAATGATCTGATGGCTATTCAACGTGTTAAAGAAGCTGCTGAAAAGGCAAAAATTGAATTATCTTCTATGATTTCAACAGTTGTTTCCTTGCCTTTTATTACAACAACTTCGGCTGGGCCACAAAATCTTGAAATGACAATAACAAGAGAGACTTTTAATCGTATTACTAAAGATCTGGTAGAAAGAACAATTTTACCAATACAAAATGCTTTAAATGATGCACGTTTGTTACCTGCTGAATTAAATAAAATTATTCTTGTTGGTGGATCATCACGTATTCCAGCTGTACAAGAAAAAATCAAAGAAATTACAGGAATTGTTCCTAGTAAATCATTGAATCCAGATGAATGTGTCGCAATGGGAGCTGGTATTCAAGCTGGAAAATTATCTGGTGATGTCTCAGCAATGGGAAATTACGATGTTTTGTTGTTGGATGTAACACCTTTAACGCTTTCTATTGAAACAGTAGGCGGTGTTGCAACACCATTAATTGATCGTAATACACCTATCCCTACAAGTCATAGCCAAATCTTTACAACATCATCTAACTTTCAGACACAGGTTGAAATCAATGTTTTGCAAGGTGAAAGACCTCTAGCAAAAGATAATAAAAGTTTGGGAAAATTTAAATTGAAGAAAATTAAACGTGTAATGCGTGGTGTCCCTCAAATCGAAGTTACTTTTGATATTGACGTTAATGGTATTGTCAGTGTTTCAGCAAAAGATTTGGCTAGTGGAAATATGCAGAGCATTACGATTGAAAATGGTTCTCATATGTCAGATGAAGATATAGAAAGAGCTATCCGTGAAGCTAAGGAGTTTGAAAAACAGGATGCTATGACGAAAGAACGACTTGTTTTTAAAAATGATTTAGAGTCATTAATGAATCGTGTTGAAGCTGGTTTGGCTAAACATAATAAAGAAATTGATAAAACAGTGAAATCACAAATAAAAAATGAATTAAATCAATTAAAGAAAATGACAAAAAAGGTTCATTTTGAAACATGTTCTGATGCAGAATTTCAAAACATTAAAGAAGCAAAACAAAAATTGGAAGATAGTGCAGCATTTTTGCTAGCGATGGGAGAATAAGACATTGAGGATTTTCAATGTCTTTTTATCAGAAAAGAGGTTATATGGAAATTAGGTATGTAGAAAATAGAGATCTGAAGCAAATTGCATTGATTGAAAAAAAATGTTTTCCTATCAAAGAAGCAGCAACCGAGAGACAATTCCAGCAAAGAATGCAAGTTTTTCAAAAAAGTTTCTTAGTCGCTACTATAGAAGGACAAATTGTTGGATTTATTAATGGAGCATGTATAGATACGCAAACATTGAATGATCAACATTATGAAAATACAACATTACATCATAATGATTATCCTTATCAAAGTGTTTTTGGCTTAGATGTATTACCACAGTATCAACATAGAGGTATTGCGCAAAAGCTCATGAATGCTTTTATAGAATTGGCTTATTGCCGTGGAAAGAAAGGGATGGTTTTAACTTGTAAAAAAGAACTGATATCTTTTTATCAGCAATTTGGTTATACATGTCTAGGGAAATCAAATTCACAACATGGTGGAGCTATATGGTATGATATGTATCTTGAGTTGGAAAGAAAAGACATTTCATTATTGAAAATGTATGATTTTCATTTGTCAGAATGTGCCAGTTTATTTCAAAAATGCTTCCAACAGGAACCTTGGTGTGAATCATGGACTTATGATCAGTCGTATCAACGTTTAAAAGAAATGCTGCATTCGCCTTATGTATTTGGATTTGTATTATATCAAGATAATCACTTGTCTGGATTGGTCTTAGGAAGACAAATGACTTATTTATCAAGAAAAGAGTTATGGATTGATGAACTATGTATTGCACCTCAATATCAAGGGCAAAGTTTAGGAACGGAACTTTTAAATATGGTTAAAAAAGAATGCCAAAAAAATCATATTGAAAGAATAGTTCTCAATACAGTTCGTGGCTTTTTAAGTCAACATTTTTATAAGAAAAATGCTTTTCAGGAAGTAGATAACATTGTTTGTATGGCATGTGAAATATAAAAAATCTCAAAATAAAATGTAGTGAACAGATAAAGCTATAAAGACTTAGGAAGTTCACTACATAAAATGAGATTTTTTTTGTTTAGAAATAAGTTTTTGTATAGATGACTTTACCGATAATACGAACAGGAAGTGATTCAACTTCTTCACTTGAAAAATATCTGTTTTCTACAAGAGGATTAGTAGCTTCTAAAATGAGCATATCTGGTTTTTTGATAATCCTTTTGACAGTGACCTCTTCACCAGCAATCATAACAACAGCGATATCTCCTGTTGCAACAGTGGAGCATTGCTTAATGAGAGCCAAATCACCATCCATGATTCCTGAACCAATCATTGAATCTCCTTCAATCTGTAAAAAATAGTCACCTTTATAAAAGTCTTCTTCAGTGACTTCTTCATCACCTAAATAATTATTTTCTCCATACATATTATAACCAGCTTTTGCATATCCCAAAATAGGACGCTTTAAATGAATAGACTGTCCTTTGATAATTGGTTCTATATCATAACCTAAAAGATCATTTAAACGCTTGAGTGTTTCATCTTGAATTCTTTTCACATCTCCAGAAATCCAACGACTAACAGTTGATTTGGTTACGCCAAGTTTTTGAGCAATTTCATCATTGGTGAGTTGATTTCTGTATTTATAATCTTTGATAATATCCTTGAGTTCCATATGTTTCCTCCTTGTGCATATTATACAATAAAATACATCTAAAATAAATAAAAAATAATAAATAAATTAAAAAAGTTGCACAAAATAGTTGAAATATGCAACAATGTCATATATAATAAAGTTGAGGAGTGAGAAATATGTGGAATGCTTTTGTTGGATATATTTATTTTGAGCAATGTATGGAACAAATAAAAGAGAAAAAAATACAATGGATTGATAAGGTTTTTCAATCTCATAAACAAAACTTTTCATTGCAAGAATATGATTTTTATAAACAGAAAATAAAAAATATTTTATATGAATACTGTGATGATGTCTTTGATGAAGATAACGATATTTATTTTGATTTAACAAAATCACAATATTTATATGGTATGGATTCAAGGGAACTCCTTGAAGAAATCGCTTCAAAAATAGATAAGGAGTTAGATATCCATCTCTATCTAGGAGTCAGTTTTCATAAAGATTTAGCCAAATGGATATATTATCATTCGCCAGACAGATATAAAATATTAACTTATAGACAAGCAAAATCTATTTTTGGAAAAGACATACGTCAAAAAATGTTGGAAGAAACTTTAAAATCACAGAGAAATCATGTTGTCCTTCCTAAAATGTATGGAGAAGAAAAGCTGTTACAGTTTACGAATTTTAATGAAGCTTTTCAGATTGCAGAAAAATTAAGTTTAAAATTGGTTCATCAGTTAAAAGAAAAAGATTATGGAATGAGAACAATTCAAATCCAATTTTATGATTCTCATTATCATTGTTATTTGCTAGAAGAAAAACTTAGAAATTTTACAAACGTAAATAATGAAATTCAAAATATTATATGGCGACTTCTGAAAGATTTTTCATTTCAAAATATATATTTTGATTTAAAAGTTATATTTTCTGATTTTGTTGATTTACAAGACAATCAAATTTTATGTTCTCACAAAAGAACTTCCACAATTCAGGAAAAATGGAGCTTGTTTAAAAATAATAATCCAACATTTCTTAAAAATCATTTTTTCTTTGAGAAGACAGTTTAGTGGATGAAAGCCTTATTTTAAGGAGAAAATCATGCGAGAAAATGAAAATATTTTAAGGGATATTTATAATTCTGATATTATTTTAAATCAGGAAGAAGAAGATATGTTAGAAAAAATACATATTCGTTATTTTGATTTAATAGATCAGTTCCAGGAACGAATGAAAGATCAACAACTGACATTGAATCAAAAAGATATTGAAGATTTGGATAGTTGCGTCAATGAGTTCGTTTATGAATATGGTTTTATTCAGTTTAAAAGAGGAATTCATCTTGCTGTGGCGATTTCTCAAGGCTGTTATTAGTATGATTCAAATCATATTATAGATAAAAAAATAAGAATTCTCATTTTATGTGGTAAAATGAGAATTCTTTCAGGCTGTTGACAAAGTAAAAAAGTCAACAGCTTTTTGTTTTCAAATAAAAGAGTATATGGTATTATATCTATT
>CALUZM010000035.1 GCA_944325245.1 uncultured Massilimicrobiota sp.
CGACAGGTGAAGACCTCCGCAACAAAGTGCCCTTCTAGGGCCTGTACATACCACGTCTTTTAGGCGTGGTTATGATTTTTTGTTTTTGTATTCGATAGACAAAGTGAGAAACAAGTGATGTTGGTGCTATTTTGACTGCCAATTTTGCAATCTTTATTTTCCATCCAGGAATGATATAGAATTTTCCTTTGAACAATCGTTTGATTGTTATTCTGGCAACATATTCACTGCTTAGTCCATCTAATGAAAATTGAACATTCGCGACTTGATTAAAATGCGTATTTACTGGACCAGGGCATAAAAGACTGATTTGAACATCTGATTTTTCTTTTTTTAATTCTTCTCTTATAGCTTCTGATAATCTCACGACATAGGCTTTAGAAGCATAATATGTGGCCATCAGGGGACCAGGCATAAATCCACCAATAGAGGCAACGTTGAGAATGATTCCACTATCTTTTTCTTTCATATTCTGTAGATAAAGTTTTGTCAGTGTGTGCAGACCAATTATATTCGTATGAATGATTTGAATATCTTTTTCTAAAGATGTTTGATCAAAATGACCACAATCCCCTAATCCGGCATCATTAACAAGAATATCAACATCTTTATGATTTTGATATAAATCATAGCAGTTTTCTTCTTTCGAAATATCCATACCAATCACTTCTACATGTGTATTGATTTGATTTTTGAGTTCATTTAATTTTTGAATGTTTCTAGCAACTAAAATTAAATCATATCCCTGAAGGCTTAATTCTATAGCAATAGCTTTCCCAATTCCTGATGAAGCTCCTGTAATCAATGCTTTCATTTCATAACCACCAATCTTTTCATGTTTTTTATCTTTCTTTGTATTGTCTTATAACTGTCATTTTATTATAATACTTGTAGACATAAAAACAAGTACCTATATTTGAGTAATGTACTATCTTAGGAGAGAGTTATGATTAAAAATTATATTGAAAATGCAAATTTTGAAGATACTGGTTTTAGTTATACCTTATCATTAATATCTGGTAAGTATAAGATGATTATCTTATATTGTTTAATGGAATATCATACTGTCAGATTTAACGAATTAAAAAGATATATCAAAAAAATATCTGACAAGACACTTAGTCAGAACTTAAAAGAATTAGAAAAGGATCAGCTCATATACAGAGAGGTTTATCCTCAGATTCCTCCTAAAGTAGAATATTCATTAACAGAGCGAGGACTATCACTTATGAAAGTGTTAGATCAGTTATGTGTCTGGGGTGAAGAAAATCGTATCAAAGAACATCATGATGAGAACTCATTATGATGTTTTTTATGTATTTTAACTATTAAAAAGCATCTTATCTTAAAAATGTAGGAATCTTTTTTATGGGAGCTGTTTATATACAGAGTCGACAAAGACAATAATTCATTTGTCTATTTATATAAAACAATTTATAATAAATATTAGAGTCTATAATAAGGAGAGAAGTAATCATGAAAACATATTTGACGCTAGATGTTGGAGGAAGTGCAATAAAATATGCCTTAATTCAAGAAGATTTAAATATTCTGGAAAAATCAAGTGTTCCTACTCCAATGGATACAATGGATCATTTTGTAGAAACAATTGGACAAATTTATGATCAATATAAAGACAATATAGCCGGAATGGCTATTTCAATGCCAGGTATTATTGATCCTGATAAAGGCTATGCTTATACTGGAGGGGCTCTTTTATATATTTCAAAAATGAATGTTGTTGAAATATTACAAAAACGATGTCCAACACCTATTACTATTGGTAATGATGCAAAATGTGCGGCTAATGCTGAAATAGGTTATGGGAATTTACAAGATATTCAAGATGGAGCTGTTGTTATTTTGGGAACAGGTATTGGTGGATGCCTGATTAAAGACCATAAAGTTCATACAGGAAGACATTTTAGTGCTGGAGAATTCTCTTTTGTGAAAACAAACTGCCTGGATAATATCTCATGGGACTTTGCTTGGTCAACAAGAACAGGTATCAAGGGATTATTGGAAAGAGTTCAAGAGTCATTAGGAACTGATCAGGAATATACTGGTATTGAAATCTTTGATATGGCCAATCAAGGTAATGAAAAAGTTATTGAAGGTATTAGTCAATTCTGTAAAGAAGTCGCAACTCAAATTTTTAATGTGCATATTATTTTTGATTGTGAAAAAGTGGCGATTGGTGGAGGAATCAGTGCCCAACCATTATTAATTGAACTCATTAATAAACATTTTGATGATATTTTTGATCATTTAGGATTTGAAGTTTATAGACCAGAAATTGTTCCTTGTCATTATCGTAATGATGCGAACCTAATTGGAGCATTATATCAACATATTCAAACTTTTAAATAATAGAAAAAAAACAATGTTTTAGATTTTAATCATATTTTAATCAAAACATTGTTTTTTAATACAGAAAATATTTTATATAAAATGTATCCAATACAAACACCAATAAAATTGGTAATAATATCAGTAATATCAAAGGTTCTATAACCAATACAAAATAAAGAAAATAACATTTGTAATGTTTCAATACTCAAAATAGATAATAAACCAATGGAAGCTGTTTTTATAAAACGACATTGAAAACATATTGGAAACAATAAACCAAATGGTATAAACATAATTGTATTTAATATAACCCCTCTTACAGCACCACCATATTGATTAATAATATCACGAAAAGGAATAGTAAAATTATTATATGAAAAATACCACCAGTTTCCTATTTGAAAATCTTGAAAGTCAAGGGGTAATAAAGTCACAAAGAGAATAGCAACAATATAAAAATAAAATAAAGTGAAATAAAAACGTTTGAAATGATTATATTTTAGATATATAGTGTGGTAATAAATTTTAATAAAAAGAAAGGCTTCTATAATAAATTGAATCCATACAGCAAAGGACCAAGTTTTTGAAACAATAAACAAAGTACTCACCTCATAAAATGTGTTGAAATTTATTTTAACAAAAAGCATACTGAAAGTAAATATTGTATTATAATTTATTTTATGGTGAAAAATGGCATAATATGTGAAGAAATTAATAAAATAAGAAGGAATATGATATACTATAGTTAATAATAAGGAGGGAAAATCATGAAAAAATTTTTAAAGATAGCTATCTGCCTGTTGATGGTTACGGGAATTGTTGCCTGCAGTGGTGGTTCTACTGAAAAACAGGAAGCTGTTGTTACAAATTTCTTTGAGTACTTGAAAGCTGGAGACATGGATAAGATTTCAACAATTTGTACAGAGGATAATAGTGATGTTGAAGATTTGATATCTTCCATATCACAAACTGACGAATTTCAAGATGTAGATACTTATGGTCAAACTTTTGTTGATGAATTTAATAAATATATGAAAGCTATATTAAGCGATTTTATAGTTTCTTATGAAATTGAAAGTGTTGATGAAGATGGAGAAAACTATGTTGTTACTACGAATGCTGAGATAAAAAATTATGATAATGTTAATTTTGAAGACATTTTGACAAAAATACTAACAGATTATCAAAAGGAGCATATTGATGAACTCAAAACTTATGAATCAGAAGATGAAATGATAAAAAAAGCATTTAGTGATATAGCACCTACGGCTTTTGAAGAAATAACTAAAGAATGTAAAGCAGTAAAAGATAGTGAAGAATATCAGATTAAGTTTACTTTAGTCTCTGATGGAGATAATTGGTTGATTTCTAAAATAGAATAAAAAAATATAAAAAATAACTACAAGCTATTGAGGTAACTCAATAGTTTTTCTATTACGGAAAAAGTTATAGTTTGAGATAATGAATTGTTATAATGGAACAAGAAAATGTAGGAGGATTATTTATGATTAAATGTATTGTATGTGATTTGGATGGGACATTGATGAGAAAAGATGATTCCATTGAGGAAAAAACATATCAAAGCTTAAAAAGATGTATTGAAAATGGAATAGAATTTATTATTGCGACAGGAAGAGATATCAATATGGTTATAGATTTTTTAGATCATTATCAATTGGATTGTGACTTGATATTAAATAATGGAACACAATATTGTAATCGTCGACAGACATTTAATCATATATATCCAATGAATTATGAAGCCTTTAAAAAAATAGCTCATATTTTATCATCATATGGGTATTTATTGGCTATTCATACAGATCATGGAAAATATTCATTTGTTAATCAAGAAGAATTCTGGGATTATCATTATAAATTATTACTTGCTTCTCCTGATTATCAGGAGTCATTACCTCAAAAAACGTTTACGACAAAAGAAGGTTATTTAAGAGATTTTCATTATGCAAAAGATGCTGATGAAATCATAAAACAAGGAATCAAAGTTTTAAAAATAGATGCAAGACATTTAGATGCTTATTTAATTCAAGGAGTTAAACAACAATTAAATATTGATGGTTTAAATATTTCATCATCTTATGAAGATAATATTGAAATTACTAGCTCTCAGACAAGTAAAGGAAAGCTTTTAGATAAAGTCATCAAAGAAAAAGGATATGCTTATGATGAGGTAGCGGTATTTGGTGACGGTGAGAATGATAAAGATATGCTGGCTTTATTCCCATACTCTTTTGCGCCAGCTAATGCTTCAAATTCTGCAAAAATGGCAGCACATTATCAGCTTTCTAGTACTTGTGAAAATGGTGCGGTTTTTGAAGGTATAGAAATCTTAAAACAAAAAGAAATTTTAAAAATTTAAATGCAATAAAGTTGACGAAATATCAAATATTGAGTATCATTTTAATGGATAAAGTTATCCATGATGAATAGGAGGAATTATTATGGCAAAATTTGTATGTACAGTTTGTGGTTATGTTTATGAAGGAGATGCAGCACCAGAAAAATGTCCAGTTTGTGGTGTAGGTGCTGATAAATTCGTAGAACAAAGTGGTGAAATGACATGGGCAGCTGAACATGTTGTTGGTGTAGCACAAGGTGTAAGTGAAGATATTATTAAAGATTTACGTGCTAACTTTGAAGGTGAATGTTCAGAAGTTGGTATGTATTTAGCAATGGCTCGTGTAGCTCATCGTGAAGGATATCCAGAAGTTGGATTATATTATGAAAAAGCTGCTTGGGAAGAAGCAGAACATGCTGCTAAATTTGCAGAATTATTAGGAGAAGTTGTTACTGATTCTACTAAGAAAAATCTTGAAATGCGTGTAGAAGCTGAAAATGGAGCAACTGCTGGAAAAGTTGATTTAGCTAAACGTGCTAAAGAAGCTAACTTAGACGCAATCCATGATACAGTTCATGAAATGGCTAGAGATGAAGCTAGACATGGAAAAGCATTTGCAGGATTATTAAAAAGATATTTTGGAGAATAGAAAAAACGCCAATAGGCGTTTTTTAATTGCAAAAAAATAGTATGAGAAAGCATCTAGAATTTGCTGTTTGAAAAATGTACTTACAAGATAAAAGCAGAAATAAATTTTTTATAAGATTTACTATTTATCTTGTGATTTGAATTCAATCTATCATATAATATGTTTATCTGATAAAAATATGATACGGGAGGAGAAAGTGTGTGAAAAAAACAGGAATTTTAGATGTGAAATATTCATTGACACAAATTCTGTATTTTGCCTCATATAGTGCATTGATGGGCTATGCATCTGTTTACTTGTTAGATCAAGGTGTATCTAACTCATTAATCGGAACAACTCTGGCACTTGTGAGTATCATTGCTGTTTTTACACAGCCAGTCGCTGCTTCTGCAGTAGATAAAAAAACGATAAAGTTACAGACATTAGTTAATATTATATTGATTGTTACAGTGGCTTTATCATTGTGTCTGTACTTCTTTAAATTACAAACAATGATTTTATTATGTGTCTTTGTTGGTATTGTCACATGTATGATGACGATTCAGCCTTTATTTAATTCTATGGCATTCCTTTTTGAAAAATATGGTATTCATATTAATTATGGTTTAGCGAGAGGATTAGGAAGTGCTGCTTATGCGTTAGCTTCAGCTGTTTTAGGTTATCTTGTAGAAGATTTTGGAACAAGTGCTATTCCATTGTTTTATATTATAGGGAATATATTATTGATTTTGGTTGTTTATACATATGTCATTCCAAAAAATCAGCAAAAAGAAATACAGGCCACAGATCAACAACAAGAAGAAACTGAACAGGAACAGCTATCTTTCTTTAAGTTCTGTGCTATGTATAAAAAGTTCATGGTCTTTGTTGTGGGAGTTGTTTTGGTGTTCTTTACACATACCATCATCAATAACTTCTTCATTCAAGTTATTACACCTATTGGTGGAACAGAAAGTCAGATGGGAATTGCTGTTTTTATTGCTGCCATTGTAGAATTACCAGCCATGGCTATGTTTAATGTGATTAGAAAGAAAATAGATTGTGCAACATTCTTAAAAATTTCTGCAGTTGTTTTCGCCGCAAAACATTTATTGACTTTTTTAGCGACAGATATTTTTATGATTTATGTCGCACAGGTTTTACAAATTGGTGCCTATGCTATCTTTATTCCAGCAAGTGTTTATTATGTTAATGAAGTCATTTCGAAAGCTGATTTGGTTAAAGGACAATCTATGGTAACTGTAGGAATTACAGCAAGTGGAATTATTGCTAATTTTGCTGGTGGTATTTTACTTGATGCTGTTGGAGTTCATGATTTATTGATGATAGGAGTTGCAGTGTCTGTTATAGGTGCTTTGATTGTTTTCTTATCTATTGAAAAGAAAAAAACTGTTATTGAATAAATTATCATACGTAATCGTAATGAGAGGATTATAAGCAGTTTCATTCAGTCAATATACTGATTTGAACTGCTTTTTTTGATGATAATTTAAAAAATATGAGTTATCTACAATAATGAAGATAATATCTTATCTGAAAATTGATATATAGAAAGAAGATGTCAGGATTAATAATAATTTTATGGATATAAATATTTGATATCTTGAATGCTTTAAAACATATCAAAGAAAAAAAGATTATTTATAAAAGTTATAAATACTTATTGTGAAATTATGTGATTATGGTATAATGTTGGACATATTTTGTGATTGGAGGGATTTATTGAGATAGAAGAATATATGGTGTATTGAAGATAAAATCGACCCTTTGAAATACGCTGACGGTCAGCAGGTCAATGCCGATTTTATGACTGAAGAAGTCTTATTGTGGGTTAGAAGCCCAGTTTTATGAGCGTATACTTGTAGAATCAATAAGAGTATTAAAAGCAATATGCTATATAAAGCTCAATGAATCTGATAAAAATTGAATACAATCAAAACAATCAGTAGTTACAAGTGCTCTTAAAAAGAAAGGAGTATTTTAATGAAAAAATTATTTTTAATGTTATTATCTGTAGGGATTTTAGTAGGATGTAGCTCTCATAAAGTGAATATGAGTGATGAAATGAAAATAGATAATCCTATTGATTTATCAAAAAAAGATGGAGCGGATAGTGTAGAAAGACAAGGAGATCATGAAGACTCTATGTATTATGCACATCCTGATTTTTATAATATGGAATCTACGGATTCATTGACTATTTTAAGTCATTTTCAAACATTACAGCAATCTTCAGAATGGAGTTGTGGGGTAGACAGTACATTAATGGTACTCAATTATTATGGTAAATTAGGGAATCATACAGAAGAATCACTTGCGCAGTTTCGAACAAATGGCTTGTCAGAAGAAGCAACAAGTTTAGAGTCAATGATTAAAATTTTTGAAGGTGTTGGTGGTATGGAGATTCATTCTACATATGATTATACAAAAGAAGAAGCAAGCGAGAAAATCAATCTAGATATGATTCGTCAATATTTAGAAAAAGGTATACCTGTCATTGTCGCATGGAATGACTGGGGTGGACATTGGCAGACAATTATTGGATATGATGATATGAATACAGAAACAGTGCAAGATGATGTGATTATAGTTGCTGATTCTTATGATACGACTGATCATAATCAAGATGGCTATGGAATCATTCCAGCTGAACGTTTCTATTATAATTGGACAATGTATGATTTCTTCGAAAAAAATTATCAAATTGATGAAAGAGATTATCTGTTTATTGCTGTAGAACCTAAATAAAACATTAGTTTTGGATACTTTAAAGTTGTAGTCTTGTATATTTAAATATAAGACTACTTTTTAATAGACAAGAGAATTGAACTATATTGAAACAATATGAATAGAAAGTGAGTGTTTTATTGGTAAGAAGTGAAAAATGATAAATAAATTTGTTTAATAAGAAGCTTTTAGTGTTGGTTATGAGATTATTGTTTTATCTTTATTTATCATCTCAAATAATGCTTAGTAAGCATTATAATTGATAGATTATAAGTATTAGACATTGAAAAAAGACTTTTATATAATAAAAAAGTCAAAGGATGGTGTGGATATGTTTTCAAATCGTGCATTAAAAGAAATGATTGTTCCTCTTTTTTTTGAACAATTATTAGTTATGCTTGTAGGTATTGCTGATACGTTTGTAGTAAGTTTTGTAGGAGAGGCAGCAGTATCAGGAGTCTCATTAGTCAATATGTTTAATACAATTTTCATTTATCTTTTTACTGCATTGGCTTCAGGGGGAGCAGTTGTCATCAGCCAATATATTGGGTGTGACGATCAAAAAAATACAGTGAAATCATCTAGTCAATTATTGATGTTTTCTACTTTATTTTCTATTGTTATAGCGGTTGTAACACTTATTTTTAATCGTTCCTTATTAACTCTTTTATTTGGGAGAGTTGAAAATTCTGTTATGGAAGCCTGTGTGACATATTTAAGAATATCGGCATATTCTTATCCAGCACTGGCTATTTATAATGCTGGAGCTGCACTTTATCGTAGTCTTGGTAAAACCAGTACAACTATGTATATTTCACTGATTTCAAACGTTATTAATGTGGTTGGTAATTTGATAGGAGTCTTTGTTTTCCATGCTGGTGTCGCTGGAGTTGCCTATCCATCTTTAATTGCTAGAGCATTTTCTGCTATAGCCATTACAGTTCTTTGTTTTTCAAAAAGTCGCTTTGCTCATTACAGCAAAGAATGGATTTTGAAATGGGATAGCCCTATGTTAAAAAGAATTTTAAATATTGCCATTCCAAATGGTGTAGAAAATGGTATTTTTCAACTTGTTAAAGTTGCTTTAAGTAGTGTTGTAGCATTATTTGGTACTTATCAGATTGCAGCTAATGGCATTGCTCAAAGTATTTGGTCTCTAGCAGCGCTTATTGGTTCAGCAATGGGTCCAGTTTTTATTACTGTGATCGGTCAGTGTATGGGAGCGAATCAAGTTAAAGAAGCAGAACATTATTTTCGTAAGCTTATGAAATTGACGCTTGTTTTATCTATTATTTGGAATGTAATCATTTTTATCATCACACCAATTTTCATGCAATTTTATCAAGTATCAGAAGAAACGCGACAATTGGTCATTATTCTTGTATTAATTCATAATATTTTTAATACTGTCGCTTTTCCATTCTCTGGACCTTTATCCAATGGGTTACGTGCGGCTGGAGATGTCAAATATACAATGATTGTGTCTATTGCTTCAACTGTTTTTGGAAGATTGATTTTTTCATTAATTTTTGCGATTGGACTCAATATGGGTGTCATTGGTATAGCCTTTGCGATGTGTCTGGATTGGACGATTAGAGGTATTATCTTTTATATCCGTTTTCGTTCAAAAAAATGGACAAAATTTAGAGTCATTTAAATCTTCTTGTGATAAGAAGATTTTTTTTATACAATAATGATAATAGAAAAGAGGCGATCATATGATTAAAGATATTGTCAAAGATCAATTTTTTTTACAACAGAAATCTATGGATGCAACCAAAGAAGATTTATCCATTGTACAAGATTTATTAGACACGATTCAAGCTCATAAAACTTGTGTTGGTATTGCAGCTAATATGATAGGTGAACTCAAAAATATCATTGTTGTCGATGATGGAAAACAATACCTCGTGCTGATTAATCCAGAAATAGTACAGACACATAAACCACTCTATACCTGTCAGGAAGGATGTCTATGTCATGAGGGACTTAAAGAGACAAAACGTTATGAAAAAATCAAGGTCAAATATTTAGATCAGGATTTTCGTCCAAAAATCAAAACGTTTGAAAAACAAACAGCACAGATTATTCAACATGAAATAGATCATTGTCAGGGGATTTTGATTTAATGAAAAAGAAAAATTGGTTATACAGATTAAAAAATATTGGACCAGGAGCGATTGTTGTTGCTGCGTTTATTGGACCAGGAACGATTACTGTTTGTTCAACATCTGGAGCGAGTTATGGCTATACTTTATTATGGGTTCTGTTATTTGCGACAGTAGCGACTATTGTTTTTCAGGAAATGGCAGCTAGACTGGGTATTATTACTCATAAAGGACTAGGAGAAAATATTCGTGAAAAAATATCAAACAAAGCAATGAGAATGATTGTATCATTGATTGTTGTGGTTGCTATTTTTATAGGAAATATTGCATATGAAACTGGTAATATGACTGGTGGAGCAATGGGGATTGCAGTCATGCTACCTGATATCCCGTTAAATATTATAGCTATTATTATGGGAATAATAGCCATGATATTGCTTTTTTCTGGTAGCTATCAATATATCGAGAAGTTTTTGACAGCTTTGGTTTTTGTAATGGCATTTACTTTTATTATTACAACTTTTCTGTCTCAGCCTGATTGGGGAAAAGTGCTCAGTGGATTCCTTCCTAGCTTTCAAGATGTCAACTGGCTCAATGCTGTAGGTCTTGTAGGAACAACAGTTGTTCCTTATAATCTTTTTTTACATTCTTCCAGTGCAGCGCAAAGATGGCAAAACGAAAAAGATTTGAGCGATGCACGCATTGATACAATTTTATCTATTAGTTTAGGTGGGATTGTTTCGATGTGTATTGTCATTGTTTCAGCAACCAATTGTGCCGGTGTGACTATTCAAAATGCCAGTGATTTATCTCTAGCTCTGCAGCCGGTTTTAGGACAAGCTGCAAGTTATTTGGTCAGTATAGGATTATTTGCTGCGGGATTGACCTCAACAATTACAGCACCACTTGCTGCAGCATATGCAACTTGTGGTGTTTTGGGGATTAAGCAAGATATGAAATCAACAAAATTTCGTTTGATTTGGCTGATTGTCATTTTGGCAGGTATGATTTTCATCTTAGTGAATCAGTCAACACCGACAGAATTGATTTTAATTGCACAGGTTGCCAATGCTGTTATTTTACCAATTATGGTTATTTTCTTAATGTATTGTATGAATAGTCAGCAATTAGGTCAATATCGAAATCATTTTTTAAGTAACATTGCAGGTAGTCTTGTTTTATTGATAACAATTGCTTTATGTATTCAAAATATGATGAAATTATTATAAAAAACATGTTATAAATTCTATAACATGTTTTTTTGTCGTTTAAAGCAATATAATTTCATTCTAGATATTTGTATAATATTGTCGGCTTTAAAATAAGAGTGTTTCAAAAGCAATGATAGCTTCACCAAAAAAGGTGTTGGGATGATTCATATCATGAGAAAATGAATCATAATGTCCTATGACAATTGGCAATGAAGAGAGTTTTGTGATTGGGGAATGGGGATTTCCTAGGAAGCTGATAATGGAAACATGATTATGATAAGCTGTTTCAATAATTTCATTTAAGCGTGGTGTTTGACCTGAATAGGAGACAACCATAAAGATTGTATTATCAAAAAAATGTTGACTAAACATTTCCATATGAACAACACACATGGCTTGATAGCCTAAAAGGGTTAAGCGCTGTTGCATATATTCAGCAATGGGTGCAGAAAAACCTAGTCCAAAGACAATAATGCGTCTAGAACGATCTTGAAGCAAATCTTGGAATTTGTCACGAAAAGAACGATACTGCTGATGTAAGTCGATAGTTTCATTATCCTTGGTAGATGTCAGATGATAAATCATATCACTATAGCCATCAAAACCAAATTTATTACAGAGTTTATAAATGGTTGATGTACTTGTATAATTATCTTTTGCCATTTGACGTATACCAATTGACTTGAGTTCAGGAAGATGTTCTTGGATATAGGCAACAATTTGTTTTTCAAGATCATTAAGTTCATATTTTTCGGATAAATGTAAAATATTCATGAAAACACCTCCAAAACAATTATGTCATATTCAAAAGAAAGGAGCAAGAATTTAATGGCAAAAAAAATGTATGATCCATGGTCAAAAATTACAACAAGAAATGGCTATGCAGGTGATGAAGTGATTTCTGCTTTACAGAAATCTATCCGTAGAGGTTTAGAAGAACAGGCTTGTATGTTCGCATATGAATTATATATCTCATCACCACAGTTAGAAGAAAAATTATGGAGAAGATTATTAACAATTTCAGTAGAAGACATTGGAATGGGGAATCCAATGGCAGCTATTGTTGTGAACAATTTATATCAGATGAGCAGAGAATTTGATTATGCTGATGGAGATAGACCTATCTATTTTATTCATGCTATTAGATATATGTGTCAATCTGAAAAAGATCGTTCAAGTGATTTATTGAAAAATATCTGTATTAAATCTTTTGCAATGGGGAAATTACCAGAAATTCCTGATTATGCATTAGATAAGCATACACAACGTGGACAGGCGATGGGAAGAGATTCATTTCATTTCTTAAATGAGGCTAGTAAAGTTTATCCACAAAAAGAAGTTGATAATGATTATAAAGAACGATATGCAAAAATATTAGAAGAATATGATCCAGAAAATGTAACTGATACAGCATTTACATTTAATGGATGGCAATTTTAAAAGGGAGAGTAAAAAATGATTAGTCGATTAGAACAATTATTATCACCATTAGGAAATAAGCTAGGGAATCAAAGACACTTACAGGCTATCTCTAATGGGATGATGATGTCACTTGCATTAATTGTTGTAGGGTCAATATTTTTGATTATCGCGAATCCACCAATTAATTTGGATATCGTGGATATGAATACAGGAAATATCTTTTTAAAAGCTATGATTGCCTGGAAACAATGGGCAGTAGCCAATTATAATACCATTACCATTCCTTATACAATGACAATGGGATTGATTGGGTTGGTAACAGCTTTTGGAGTTGCTTATTCATTAGCAGAAACTTATCAAATGAAACCTGCTATCAATGGCATTATTTCTATGTGTGTATTTTTAATGATTTCTGCACCTGTCACAGATGGACAATTATCTATGACTTATTTAGGAGCAGATGGTTTATTTGTCGCTTTAATTATCGGTTTGATTTCAGTTGAAATTTGTCGTGTTGTTGGAAATAAAATGGTCTTTACATTTCCAGAGAGTGTACCAACTGCAGTTACAAACTTTGTGAATTCATTATTACCATTAGCTGCAAATATTATTATTATCTATGGTTTAAATCTTGTTTTAATGGGAGTCAGTGGTCAATCATTACCACAGTTTGTCATGAGTATTTTAACACCAGCTATTTCAGGTGTTGATAATGTTTGGGCTTATATGGGTATCTTTGCCTTTTCTAATATTTTATGGTTATTCGGTATTAACGGATCATCTATTATTTTCCCAATTGTATTCACATTAGGAATTACCAACTCTGGTCTTAATGCTGATTTAGTCAATGCTGGACAACACGCAGAAAATATCATGAACCTACAGATGTATAGATACGCTGTATTAGGTGGTGGAGGAAACACTCTAGGTCTTGTCTTATTAATGTGTTTCTCACATGTGAAACATCTCAAAACAATTGGACGTTTAAGTCTAGTACCAGGTATTTGTGGAATTAATGAACCTGTTATTTTTGGAGCACCGATTGTATTAAACCCAGTTTTAGCAATTCCTTTTGTTTTAATGCCATGTATTTCTATTGGGTTAGGATATCTTGTTCAAAGTCTTGGATTGGTAAGTATGGGATATATTGTTGATCCATCATTTACACCATTCTTTGCGCAAGGTTTCTTATCAGCGCTTGATATAAGAAATGTTATTTTTATGTGTGTACTGATTGTGATTAGTATGGCAGTATATTATCCTTTCTTTAAAGTTTATGAAAAATCAATTGCTCAAAAAGAGGGTGTTGATGCGTAAAAAATAGTCTGTTTAGACTATTTTTTTATGCATAATTTTGAATTGTTTTAATAATCTGAAATAATTCCGATGCTGTTTCTTTCTTTCCTGACAAAATCCAATAATAACATATATTAAAATAAGGAATAGTATAATAAATCATAAAATATTCCTTATGACTTTGAATAAAGTGATTTTCATGATTAAGGCTTTGTAAAACAGATTGTGTATTATATTTAGAAATATAAGGTAATAAGCCCCATTTGTTTAACGCTAATAACAATTGTGTATTTTCATCAAAGAACGAAATAAAATCTTGTATGGCTTCATCACTTGTAAAATAGTGAATATCTTTATATTTATTTTGAAAGGTTTTTTGGTGTGCCTGACGGTAGACTTCTTTTAAGATGTCTTCGATAGAGTGATAGTTATTATAAAAGGCATTTCTAGATACTTTTGCCTTTGTAACCAAAGATGTAATTGTGATTTGATCAAGAGATACTGTTTGAAGCATTTCAATCAATGCTGTTGTTATTTGCTTTTTAGAATATTCTGATTTATTCATATGAATCACCTATTTTCATTATAACAAATCCAAACAAAAAAGATAAGTTTGTCCTTATTTTCTATAACGGATTGATAAGCCCAAAAGAAAGATTTATATTATAAAAAAGGAGGCGTTATATATGAAAGATTATTTTGGATATAAAGACAAAGTTGCAGTTGTCACTGGAGCGGCATCTGGTATGGGAAAAGCAACAACAGAAATGTTGGTAGACTTAGGAGCAAAGGTTTATGCATTGGATTGGCAGGAAGTTAAAGTAGATGGTATCACACAATATATTCATGTAGACTTGAGTCAAAAAGAATCTATTGATCAGGCGTTTGAAAATCTTCCAGATCATATTCATTCTTTCTTTGGAATTGCTGGAGTATCAGGATCAAAAAATGATTTTATCACAACTTGTAAGATTGATTTATTAGCAAATAAGTATATTTGTGAAGAATTCTTAACAAAAAGAATGCAAAAAGGAGATAGTATCGCATTTATTACGTCAACTGGAGGAAATGGTTGGGAAAGAGATGATAATAAAGATGTTTTCTTACCAGTACTTCAGGCTAAAGGTTGGGAAGAAAGCCTTCAGGCATTAGAACAAACAGGCATGACACAAATGCCAGGAACAATGGGATATCCATTTAGTAAATTGGCAATGAACTATTATACAGTACAATTGCAGCAGACTTTTGCTTCTCAAGGTATTCGTGTGAATGCAGTTTTACCTGGATCAACAGATACTGGAATGAAAGATGAATTTACACAAATGGCTGGTGGAGAAGAAGGACTTCTTGCACATTGTGGTTATGCAGGACGTTTAGCAACCAGTGAAGAAATGGCTATGCCAGTTGTTTTCTTAAATAGTGATATGGCTTCATATATTTCAGGAGAACATTTAATTGTTGATTATGCGCAAACAAGTGAAGAAGTGGCAGGTTTGAAAACAGTAGAGCAAGTCATTTCATTAAAAGGTATTTTAGAATATATGAAAAATATGCAAAAATAAAAATACTAGACATAGGTTCGCCTATGTTTAGTATTTTTTCTAACTATATAAAATACTTTGATAATATTCTTTTGTCTTTTGTTCAAACGCTTGATTGATATGTACTTGCTTTTCAATGATTTCTGATTCCATTTGTTGAATCTGATTGTCTTGAGGTATTTGATCATCAGCAATGACATTAACTGTAGAGATAACAGCTTGGGGAAACTGGTTTTGTAAATCATTAATAGCTTGATGAATTTGATTTTGAATATGATTTTTAAAATAATTAAATATTGTATCCACAATAAGAAGTATCATATGTTTAAAATCATAATCTAAATCCACAACAACATAAGCACCTAAAGCTTGCTGTTGAGACATGGAATTTAAAGTGAATTGCTGAGTCAAATCCATTTTTTCAACAAAACATAATGGGCTATAAAAGACACGTTCTTCTTTTTTAAGAATAAATGGCTGATCTTGTGTTGGTTGAACAAAAAGAGTATCACCATACAAAGAAAAGATCACATTTTCATTATACACAGGTGTTAAAGTTTTCAAATGTGCAAGACCATCATATATCATTAATGCCATCTCTTCATTATAATTCATTTTTTCAACATAATTCTTGACATCACTTTGATGAATTGTTTCAATATATTCACATAATCTTTTCATAACCTCACCTCAAAAATGGAGTATAGCACAAAAAAGAAAAAAGGAAAATGTTTTCATAAAATTATTTTCAAATAATCATTGACTCTAAACCTAACTTTAGCGTTAATATATAGATAATGAGAATAGGAGGGATTGAATTGAAAACAAAGAAATTAACCTTTGGAGCTATGTGCCTGGCCTTATCTTTATTATTACCACAGGCTTTCCATATGATTGGTATGCAGCAGGCAGGGTCTGTCTTTTTACCTATGCATATTCCTGTTTTTATTGGTGGTTTATTATTGGGTCCTATTTATGGATTGTTTTTAGGAATCTTTGCGCCACTAACAAGTTTTGTTGTGACAGGTATGCCTAGTGCAGACCGTGTCTTATTTATGATGTGCGAACTGGCAACTTATGGAACAGTCAGTGGATTGCTATTTCATCAGTTCCATTTCGCTCAAAAGAAATGGGGAGCTCTGTCAGCTTTAGTTATTTCCATGCTGGCAGGAAGAGTTGTTTATGGTATTGTGATTTCCATTGCAACTTATCTGTTCAATATTCCTTTAGGAGGATTGCCAGCAGTCATTGCAGCAACGACAACAGGAATACCAGGTATTATCATTCAGCTGATATTTGTACCTACTGTTGTCATGGCCATTATCAAAGGAGGCTATTTTGATGAATTTGCAGCAGTTGAAAGAAAAGCTTAAGGAAGATGAAGCAACGTTAGTTGCGAAAGTCAAAGGAGAAATCTATGAATCACATCTTCATGGGATAGGACCGATACTGAATCCAATGAAAGAGAATCAGCACTTTTTTGAAGATGCGATAGTGGTCGATAGAGTGATAGGCAAAGCAACTGCGATGTTATTAGTCTTATCAAAGGTTCAATATGTATATGCCTATGTGATGAGTGAGAAAGCCAAAGAGATATTTGATCTGTATGATATTGAATATGGTTATGAAGAAACAGTACCTTATATTATTAATAGAACACATGATGGAATGTGTCCTATGGAAAAAACTGTTTATGAAATGACAGATTTAGATGAGGCTTTTGAAGCCTTGAAAAATAAACAAAAAGAATTAATGTCAAAGTAAAATGCATCTTGATATGATGAACTGACCTTCAAAAGTTGAATTCATCAACTTTTGGGGTCATTCATAATCAGGATGCTTTTTTATAAGTCTTTTTTCATATAAACGACATCATCCATAGGATTATCATAATAAGCATCAATTTCATAAAATCCAAAATGATGATAAAGACGTATAGCCTTCTGTAAAGGTAAAATTGTATCAAGAACCATTTCCTGATATCCATCCTTTTGAGCTAAGGATATGATTTTTTGAATGAGTTGATATCCAATTTGGAGATGACGATATTCCTTTTTCACAAATAATCTTTTCATCTCACAACGTGTCTGATTGTGTTTATGTAAAGCCACACAACCAATGGCTTTGTTCTGATGATAAGCGACAATCAGATGTCCATGGGGTGGTAAATATTTTTGAGATAAATCATCATATTCTTGCTCAATATTTTGAAAATCTAAATTTCTATGAAGCTCTTGTATGTATTCTTTAATTAATTGAACAATCTGATCATGATGTTCTTTAGGATCTTGTCTGTATTCCATTGTTTTCACCTCGTTATTGATTATTATAACACAAAAATACTTGAGCTTAAGGACTTCTATTATATAATAGGAGTGAGAAGGAGTTGTATAGTGTGAAAAATATGTATAATTATCCACGCCCTCAGTTATATCGAGAAAACTTTATATCTTTGGATGGTGAATGGCTACTTAATCATCAATTCATACAAGTGCCCTATCCCCCGCAATCTTCATTATCAAGTTATCAGGGAGATATAAAGGATCAGTTATTTTATCAGAAAACATTTGTTTTGGATGAAAAACAAATCAGTAAAGATAAGATGATTCATTTACATTTTGGAGCAGTTGATCAAATCGCTAAGGTATATGTTAATCATCAATGTGTAGGTGAACATCGTGGCGGTTATTTACCATTTTGGTTTGATATTACATCATTTGTGAAAACTGGAGAGAATCTTTTGGAAGTGAAAGTCACGGATCAGCTTTCGCCTGTTTATCCTTATGGTAAGCAGAGAAAGAAATCTGGAGGCATGTGGTATACACCAGTTTCTGGTATATGGCAGAGTGTCTGGATTGAAATAGTGAAACCTCATTACATTCAAAGCTTAAAAATCACACCAACACTCGAAAGTATTCATCTTCATGTAGAAACATCTGCAGAAGACTATCAAGTGAAAATTATAGGAGATTCTCTTATTTTACAGGAGACTTTTCAATCAAAGGATATTGATATAATCATTCCACAGGAAGAAAGACATCTATGGGATGTGGATAACCCTTATCTCTATCAAATTCACATTGATACAGAAGATGATCATGTTGAAAGTTATTTTGCTTTAAGAACAATAGAAATTCAAGATCAAAAGATTTTACTCAATCAAAAACCTATTTTCTTACATGGTGTTTTAGATCAAGGTTATTATCATGATGGTTTGTACTTGCCTAAAGAGATGAATGAATATGAAAAAGATATTTTAAGAATGAAACAATTAGGATTTAACTGTTTAAGGAAACATATTAAGATTGAGCCAGAAGCCTTTTATTATGCTTGTGATCGTTTAGGAATGTTGGTTATACAGGATCATGTAAACAATGGACAGTATCATTATTTTTGGGATACAGTCCTGCCTAATATAGGTTTGAAATATCGCAAAGATACTATCATAGTTAATGAACTACAAAAATATATTTTTCAAAAGCATATGCTAGAAACTTTACAGCATCTCTATAATCATCCATGTATCGTAGGTTATACAATTTTTAATGAAGGATGGGGTCAAGTCTGTTCTGATGAGATGTACAAATTATGTAAAGATTATGATGACTCTCGTTTTTATGATGCAACATCAGGATGGTTTCATCAAAAGTTAAGTGATGTTCAAAGTGAACATGTCTATTTTAAAAATAAAAAAATAAAAAAGAAAATGAATAGACCAATTTTATTAAGTGAATGTGGAGGGTATAGTCGTTTGATTGAAAATCACACTTATGCAAAAAAGTCATATGGTTATGGAGCAACACATAATGAAAAAGAACTCACGGATAAAATTGTTCAAATGTATGAAGAGATGGTTTTCCCATCTATTGAAAATGGATTATGTGGCTGTATTTATACACAATTATCAGATATTGAAGATGAAATCAATGGTTTATATACATATGATAGACAAGTCTGTAAAGTAGACCAGCAAAGAATGTTAGATATTAAAAATCGTCTCCAACAAAAATGGAATGAAAACAATAAGGAATGAGTGCACGCTTCATTCCTTTTTCTTATCTTTTTATTTGTCTAATTTATAGAGTTTTTTATATAGTTTTAGTGATTGTTAATATATGAAAAACACAGCATTATAAGTAATACTGTGCTTGTGCATGCCACATCTCATAATATTTTCCGCCTTTATCTAAAAGCAGTTCTTGATGTGTACCTTGTTGAATAATTTTTCCTTTATCAAAAACAATGATTTCATCACAAAATTGACATGAAGACAATCTATGACTAATATAAATCGCTGTTTTATTTCCAATAATCTTATCAAATTGATGATAAATTTGTGATTCAGAAATAGGATCTAAGGCAGCTGTGGGTTCGTCCAGTATAATAAGTAAAAAGTATCCAGTGAACAATGTCATTAAGTTAATGTGATGTAATTTTACCAGAAGATAATATCAATATGGTATTAGCTTCTGGTTTTTTATTTTGTTTAAGCTAAAAAAGTGTAGTATTGATACTACATTCATCAAAGTGTATAATATATACGATTGGAGTGGCATCTAATCGTATCTGTAGTTAAAGCACACAACTGTTTTTGGTTTGACATTGCGTGTGTGACTTCTGCCAGGGCGAATTGGCAGTATTTCTTTAGCTATCAGATTTTCTACTGGTGGATTATTTCCACCTTTTTTCTTTAGAAATTCTCTTAATATATGAAACGATCTTATAAAATTAATCTGATATTTATATTTTCTTTTGCTTTTTTCAGGTATTTTTATCTCCTGTATAATACGCTGACAGAAATTATAAAGTATGACTCGTGCATATATTTCTTGCTTAATAAGTTTTCTTTTGTGAGAATGTAATGCATTTAATCCAATTGCATATTTTAATTCTCTAAATGATGTTTCAATTCCCCATCTTTTATTATATAAATCTTTGATTTCATCAGCCGAAAACTCATCTCTATCAAGATTTGTGATTATACATTCGTATGTATCGTCAGTAATCTTGAATCTCACAATTCTGCAGTTAAATTCGTGCCATGGATTTTCTTTAGACATGAAATCAAATCTCATATTTGTCATTATTGTTTTATATAGTTGAGGACATGCCTGAATCATTTTTGTATTCTTCAAAGTAAGCATTCTAAAGACATCAATATCAAATTCACCTTCAGGATAAGGACCTAAAGAACGTGTTATACTTGTTTTTGATTCAATATCCTTTACTCTTATAAGATATTTGTTTCCTGATTTGACTACATGTTCAAATCCGTTATAAGATTCAAAGCGTCTATCAGCTATATAAATAGATTTTTTTCCTTTATATCTATCGACAATCTGACAAAATGCATCATTCTCATCCATTTTTGCTTCTCCTTGAATAATCATGTCTTCATAAGTGCATTCAAGAAGATCGTATGAAGCTGTTATATGAAAAGCAGAATATGGTTTATTAGTACGACTTTTTCTAAGTAAAGTGGTATCGTCATCATATCGATGACTGTAAATAGGAAGTTCACTTCCGTCAATGGCTAAAAGTCGATATCCTTTATATAATTTGTCTTTACGTGTTCTATCATTAAATCGTTCGAATAAAACTTTGAATGCTTCTACTCTTATTTTATCCCTAGCCTGAACAAAGGCAGAAGTAGTAGGTGTTTCTAGTGAGTGGGAATAAAGTTTAAGAAGTTCATCTTTCAAAGAACCTATACCCATACAGATGACATTCCTCATAGTTGTTTCAAAAGTAAGCAATCTATCTCTTGTGAAGTCTTTATCAGGATTTTCACAGAATATAGCTGGACACTCAGCCATTTTCTTAATGCTATAGTTCAACACATTTTTAAGATGTCTAAAATTGTTCATAATGTATACCTCCGACATATACCTATAAACAATTGGCCTATTATTTATTAAAAAGAATAAATAATAGGCCGCACACTTGCGCTTCAAAGTCAATATATTTTTCAAAAAATAAAAAGAGGAGTACTTTTTCATGTATTCCTCTACATCATTAGTTTATTAACTTAATGACATTGATCCAGTGAATACTTTTTACTCTTGGGCATTTCCCCGCTGCTTGCGGCGTAGTGCCCAATGTTATAAAATAACATTGGGGTGATTGTATACAATAAAACCCACAGATAGTCTGTGGGTCAAGAAAAAGCTTTAGCGTAGTGATAATGTTAAAAACCTCC
>CALUZM010000036.1 GCA_944325245.1 uncultured Massilimicrobiota sp.
GGAGGCTTTTTACTTTCAACGCTCTAAGCTTGATTCTTTTACCACGCGTATAACACGTGGTATTTTTCTACAATAAAAAGAAAAGTTTCTTACTCATATAGAAAAAATTTCCTACTATCAAAAAACTCACTGATGTTCAGTGAGCATTTTCTATTCTATTTCAATCTGATGGTCAATCATATAAATCGTTAACATTGTGAGCGCCAATCCGATGAATAAAGTGATGAGATTATAAATAATGCCTGATCCATCTGAAGTGATTCCGATTATAGCCAATCCCATTTGTAGCCATGAAAC
Organism: uncultured Massilimicrobiota sp.; assembly: GCA_944325245.1. Classification (GTDB taxonomy): domain Bacteria; phylum Bacillota_I; class Bacilli_A; order Erysipelotrichales; family Coprobacillaceae; genus Allocoprobacillus. The sequence goes on from CALUZM010000036.1 coordinate 298, forward strand.
AAGTACCTCTAACACAATCCAGATACAGATACCTACAAGTAAACGATGATGGCGACAAAGTTTTGTATGAGCAATCGTTAATGAAAAGTAGATAGATATAATTAAAAAATAGACTTGGACTATCAATAAAATCAAATTATACAAAAATCCTGGTATATCATAAGAAATAGCTTTCAAAAAGCTTTTAAAAACATAAGGAATACCTTGAAGTAATTCGATAACAGATAAATTGTTCTGTAAAAATGCACTCACAATTCCCGTCAGTAATACGCCAAAAAGTAAGACGATACCACCAATCACCAACCATAAAAATGAAACAATCAATTTTGAAATAATAAGCTTAGTTGATGAAACAGGTAATGTTAATGTGAGATATCCTGGTCTTTTAAACATAGATTGATAATAATTAGAAAAAATACTGACAAATAATGCAATAGTTATTCCCATAACTAAGACTGTAAAACCAAATGCTACAAAAAAAGTAAGAACCGGAATATCAGGAATCAATCCTTCAGAAAAGAAAGGTAATAAAATGCATGCTCCCCAAAATACACAAAATGAAATAAAAAAGGAACGCATGGAATGAATAAATTCATATTTCATTAATTTTAACATTTGAACTCCTCCTTAAACACATCATTAATAGAAGCTTGTCTACGCATTCTTAAATCTTCACTATTTTCATGTAAAATCACTTCACCGTTCTTCAGGAAAATGACTTCATCAAATATTTTCTCAATATCTGCAATCAGATGTGTCGATAATAAGACAAGCGCATCTTCTGCATAATTATTTAAGATGATATCTAAAATCAATTCTCTGGCAGCTGGATCAATACCACCTAATGGTTCATCTAAAATGTAAATTTTCGCTTTTCGAGACATGACAAGAATTAACTGAAATTTTTCTTTCATACCTTTTGATAACTCTTTGATTTTGATGCTCTTTTCAATATCCATTCTTTCCATCAAAGATAGAGCTTTATTTAAATCAAAGTCTTCATACATATCAACAAATAAATTCAAAGCATCACTCGTTGTCATCCAGTTTTCAAAATAGGGTTCATCTGGCAAATAAGAAATCACACTTTTAGAATGAACACCGATAGGCTGCTGATCAATATGAATATGTCCTTCATAATCTTTGAGTAACCCATTGAGTATCTTGATGAGCGTTGTTTTCCCACTCCCATTTGGTCCTAATAATCCAATGATTTTTCCACTTGTCAAAGTAAGATGAACATCTTTTAAAACCAATTTCTTTCCATATTTTTTATTTAAATTATCAATTTGAATAAGTTCACTCATATTCTTTTTCCTCCTGATTCTGTAAATAATCTATAATCTCCATTTTTGTAACTCCAAAGGTTTCCATCTGCAAAACAAATTGTTGAATGGTTTCTTGTATTTTTTCCTGTCGACATCTTTCAATAAAATCAGTATCTTCACTGACAAATCTGCCTACAGCTCTTTGAGTGGTAATAAAACCTTGATGTTCCAATTCCAGAAAAGCTCTTTGAATTGTATTGGGATTAACACCTAACGTTGAAGCCATTTCTCTCACCGAAGATATTTTATCACCTGGTTTGAGCTGCCCACTTAAAATCTGCAATTTCACCTGATCGACAACCTGCAAGTAAATAGGTATATCATTTTGAAACTGATTCACGCTTTTATCACCTCACTGTATTAATACACTAATACAGTAACACAGTATAATCATCCTGTCAATCCTATTTCATTAAAAAGTGTCTATCAAAACAATATGATTATGACAATGATACATTGAATCAAAATGTCTATATTTAATAGTTAGAGTGTTTTTTTCGTCAATATACATAAGAAATAGCCTCACATTTCAATATTTACGCCAGATGAAAAGTGACAAAATATATACTCATGATGACTTTTTGAGCAATAAATGCTAAGATATAAATATCTTTTTAATATAATCAATCAAATGGAGGAATATTCATGAAAGATGGATTTATAAGAGTTGGTTGTGCAAATTTTGAAGTCTCATTAGGTCAAGTTCAACACAATGCACAAAGAATCATATCTTATGTTAGAGAAGCTAATGAAAAACATATCAAAATTCTTGTTTTTCCAGAGCTTTGTTTAACTGGATATACAATTGAAGATTTATTTTATCAAAAACGTGTTTTAAACGAAGTTAATAAACAAATCAGTTTTATATGTGAACAAACAAAAGGTTTAGATATATTGTTTGTTTTTGGTTGCCCAATGGTTTTGAAAAACAAACTTTACAACTGTGCAGTGACAGTCTGTCAAGGAGATATATTAGGTGTTGTTCCTAAAACATATATTCCTACATATCATGAGTTTTATGAAGGACGTCATTTTGCTAGCGCTTTAGACAATGATGAAATGATTCAAATCAATGGTCAAGCTTATCCATTTTCTTCACGTTTATTATTTGAATGTCAAAGTCATCCCGAATTAAAAATCGGTATTGAAATCTGTGAAGATTTATGGGCACCTTTACCACCAAGTACTTTACATTGTTTAAATGGTGCAACATTAATTTTAAATCCTTCTGCCAGCAATGATTTGACATCAAAATCAGATTATCGTCGTCTCTTGGTGACTTCTCATAGTGCCAGACTCATTTGTGGCTATGCTTATTGTAATGCTGGATTAGGTGAGTCTTCGACTGATGTTGTTTTCAGTAATCATCATTTGATTGCTGAAAATGGAAGTCTTTTGGCTCAGTCTCAACAATATAGCGAAGGTATCATCTTTGCTGATATGGATATGGAAAAAATAGTAAGTGAACGTGTGGAAATGACAACTTATGAGAATCGTCAGGATGATTATCAGATTATCCCTTTTACATTAGAAGATGAAGATATTGAACTGACACGTACATATGACCCACATCCTTTTGTACCAAGCAATAAGGATCAGCGTGCAATGCGCTGTCAGGAAGTTTTTGATATTCAAATTCATGGTTTGATTCAAAGATTAAAAGCTGCACATATCAAAAAAGTGGTCATTGGAATTTCAGGTGGTTTAGACTCTACACTTGCTTTACTTGTTGCCAATATGGCTTATCAGAAATTAGGATATCCATCTCAAGATATTATTGCTGTGACAATGCCATGTTTTGGAACAACATCTCGTACTAAAAACAATGCTTTAAAAATGATGGAAGAATTAAATGTGACATCCTTAACAGTGGATATTGGGGATGCTGTCAAACAACATTTTCAAGATATCCAGCATGATGAAAACATTCATGATGTCACTTATGAAAACTGTCAGGCGAGAGAAAGAACGCAAGTCTTGATGGACATTGCGAATCAAGAAGGTGGTATTGTCATTGGTACAGGTGATTTATCTGAAGTTGCTTTAGGATGGTCTACTTATAATGGTGATCATATGAGCATGTATGCGGTCAATGTATCAGTTCCTAAAACATTAGTTAGATATCTAGTAGATTATGTATCTTCATTGTATGAAGGACAGCCTTTACATGATACATTACAAGATATCTTGAATACCCCTGTTTCTCCTGAATTACTTCCTGCCAAGGATAATGAAATCACTCAAAAAACAGAGGATATTGTAGGTCCATATGAACTCCATGATTTCTTCTTATATCATCATGCCAGATTCCATTATGAACCAAGAAAACTTTATCGTATTGCCTGCCATACTTTTGAAGGTCAATATGATCATGCGACCATTAAGAAATGGCTGACAACTTTCTATCGTCGCTTCTTTACACAACAATTTAAACGTTCATGTATTCCAGATGGTCCAAAAGTTGGTAGTGTTGCCCTATCACCTCGAGGAGACTTGAGAATGCCAAGTGATGCCAATGTTGCATTATGGCTACAAGAATGTGAACAATTATAAGCAAAGTGATGGAAACATCACTTTTTATCATGCAAAAAGGAAGATTTCATTTTTTTCTGAAATCTTCCCCACTTCTTATAAACGACGTTTCCAATATTCTCCCACAGGGATTTCAGGATGTTCTTGATCCCATGGAACTTCATGTCTTTCAAAATAACCAATCACCTGATTATCCACTCTAACAGGCACAAAAAACTCTCTTTCGCCTGTTTTTTGATTATAAAGTTCAAACATTTCTTCTTCACCCTGATCTGCTCTGATTAAAAACTCTTCAATCTTGTAACGTGAATTTTCATTATGACAATGAAATAAACTTTGCCCAATTTGTACTCTTTGCCCATATCTTTGTTTAGCAGTTTTATTCATATATTGCACAATATGATTTCTATCCACAAAAACAATTTCATAAGCATAAGCATCTAAAATACCTAATAAAACTTCTTTTGTCAGTTCCATAACTTAAATCTCCTTATTTTTTCTCTTTTTAAACACAATAGACTCAAAAAGCAAAAACATCCTCCTAAAATCATGACCCATCGAATATTCATATCACCAGCCACTCCAAAACTCATATTCATCACAATCCCTACCATATTCATAATCATTGAATAAATTGATAACATAGTGACTCTTAAAGCACTCTCAACACGTTGATTCATAAGTGACTTTGATAAAGGAGAATAAAAAGCTTCTACTAAAGTTAAAATCATAATCCCAACAATAGAAATATAGGGATGATGACTCAATGTTAATATGATACAAGTTATCATTGAAACAAATACCAATAAAAACATCAATGTCTTTTCACGAATATATTGGACTATTTTTCCTAAACTCGCCCCTAAAAGAGGTATGGCTGTCATAAAAATAGAAATGAGTCCAAAATAGACAACTGGAATATGACTGGCTTTCCATTGTAGCTGACTATAAAACACACTGATTGTATGTGTTGTTTCTAATAATAATGCTGAAGCAATCAAAAAAAGAATATGTCTTTTTTGTTGATACATTAATGAAAATGCATCTTTGATTCCCAGATGAGAACTTCCTTCCATAGGAATATCTTCCAAAAAGAAAGACAATAGAAAAGCTATAAGATAAGGAAAGATTGTACATAAAGCAGCTAATTCCATATCATGAATCCATAATGAAAAAGCCATTGATGATATCATCATTCCTGCTACCCCACAAGCATGGAGATAACCAAAAACACGTGGATTTTCTATCTTGCCAGTTGACAGATACAAAAACGCACTATCACAGCCAGAAAGTCCTGATACTGTTATAGCTAATAATAATCTTTCTAATAAAAACAACGAAAATCCATAAGCCTGATAAAAAACAATCTTTGATAAAAGATAGATTCCATAACAGCTCATCATCGTTTTCTTATATCCTAAACGATCACATAAATAGCCCATAGGGATTTCCAATATAAAAACAAGTATTGAAAACAAGCTTTCAATTAATCCCATTTCAACTAATGTCAATCCATGATTTTGACGATATAAAGTTGCAACAGAACTATAAAAAACCATTCCTTGTAGCCATTCAATCGCAAACAAGAGATAGATATTTCTTTTTTTCATAAATCAAATAATCCTTTCTCAGTATGATAAAAACATCTACATGAAAATGTAGAAAAATCTAAAATAGAAATTGTTTTTATCAAATTTGAAAAAGCACCATCTCTATCCCTCCATATTTTCCATTATACAATAATCGTCAATGGAAAAACAAGATATCAAAAGTTATTTACTTTTTCATTCTCCATCTTTTCATGTATAATAGAATGCGAGGTGACCGTCATGAAAATAATCAACGGATTAAATAAGCATTATCAACGCCAACAAATCATTCAAAATTGTGTTCAGGAAGCTCAAGCTCATCCTTTTGAACAATATATCTATATCTGTAATCAGCCAGATTTGATAGAACAATATTTTTTCCAATATACTCATTATCTTGTCAATATTCAGATTATGACTTGGAGTCAATATCTTAAACAGTTTCAAATCAAATATCATCTTACGAGACATCATTTACTTTCTACTTTGGAATGGGTTTATCATTTAAGACAGATTTTTGAAGAAGAAACCATTCATTGTTTTCAAAGTGATAATATTTTTCCATTCATTCAGGAACTGATTCCCTTAATGAAGGATTATGAACTGAATCAGATCCATGGTCAGACTGATGATTCTTTAAAGCTTCAAGATTTCTATCATATTTATCAATCACTTCAAAATCATCTTGATGCCTATACTCATATCACATTTGAAAGTATGTTTAAAGATGTAGCCTTAAAAGAAACAGATCATCTGATTATAGAAGCGGATCATCTCTATCAAAAACAACGTCAAGATCTGATCCATCGTTTATCTCAAACATGTGATATCACATGTTTATACACATACCAAAAAGATGAACGTCTTTTCAACCTGCCTTATCATCAGTTGTGTCAAGATGGACAATCTGTTGACCAGCCAACACAGATGACACAGTATCTTTTTAGCCAGAACCCTACTCCTTGCCAACAAACTTCTTCTGTTTATACTTTTGTAGCTCCTACCCCTCTTCAGGAAGTGCAACAGGTCGTTTATACAATCTATCAGAAAATTGCTGATGAAAATCTGCATTATCGTGACTTTACTATTATTTATCCAAATCAAAGTTATCAGGATGATTTAAGAGAAGTATTAGATACATTGCATATGCCTCATAATCTTCCTCATGTTCAACTTCGTCAATATGAATACAGTTATCAATTGATTTTAAATGCTATTGTAAAATGTTCAGGTCAAACATATCATGATATTGCATTAGAATTATCAAGTCCTGACTTAGATACACAATATTTAGAATATCTCAACCAGGTTGCTCAGCTTGATGGTCATATATCTCCTTTAGAATTTATGGAATTCTTCAAAATGACATTTCCTCAAACTCTACAGACTCTTGAAAAAAATGAAGATCAGATTCATGTTTATATGATGGGTCAAGGTCAACGTCACATTCCAACTCACTTATTTATTTTAGGAATGAACGAAACAATCCTTCCTCAAAGCATTAAAGACACGGCTTTACTTCTTGATGAAGACATTGAAAATCTCAGAAATCATCATATTTCTACACCTATGACAACAACAGAACTTTTAGGTGTTCATGAAAATGATATTTTAAGAACTTTGACAATGCCTTATCAAACTTTCACCTTTTCTTATGCCATGAATACACTTGATGGAGAAACGCTTTTACCTTCTTCTCTATATAAGCAACTGACACATATGTTCATTTGTCAAAAACTTCCAACACCGCTTTTTATGCCACAGGATGTTTATTACTCTCGTGGAGGAAAAAATCCTGATAAAGCAATTCTCAATCAGAATATCGAGATATTTCTATCAACTCATAACCAGCCTGTACAACTCTCTCAAGAAACAACGAAACAGCTTTATAGTCCTTATCTTTCTGTCAGTCAAATTGAAACCTACAACAAATGTCCATTTTTATACTTTATTCAATATGGTTTAGGGATTTATCCTCTTCCTGAACAAAAACTTTTACCTAATGAACTGGGTTCACTTGTTCACTATGTTTTATCCATTAATATTAATCAATCACAAGATACTGCTGAACTTGTTCATCAATACATCCAAAACAATGATACTCTTCTTCAAAAAATATCCCAGCAGCCTGTTAATCAATTCTTTATTGAACAACTGATTAAAGATCTTCATATCACTTTAAAGGTTTTAAAACATTTTTTAAAGACAAGTGATTTTCAGATTCAATACAAAGAGAAAAAAGTGCAAGATTATGTTCATCAGATTTTATTTAAAGGTTTTGTTGATAGAATTGATGAATATGACAATTACATTTCTATTATTGATTATAAATCAAGTTCTAAAAATATTGATTTAAATCTGGCTATGCAGGGATTTCAGATTCAAATGTTATTATATTTACAAATGGTCACAAAAGCATATCATAAAGATCCTGGTGCTGTTTTATATTTTAATACGAAAAAACGTATCTTAAGTGTTGATCAAAGTATGCAACAAGACATAGATGAAGAGGAATTTATCAAACAATATCGTTGTGGTGGTTATGTTATTGATGATGGGACACATCAAAGTATCATTCATTTAGATCCCACTTTTGATAAACGTTCTTCTTTCATTCCTGTCAGCTATGTGAAAAGCCGCAATGAATATAAAGGACAAGTTCTTTCTCGTCAACAACTAGATATCTTATTTGAAAAGATTGAAGAACATATTTACCAGCTCTATCAGGAAATGATGGAAGGACATATTGATATTGCCCCTAAAGGTAGTGATCAGAAAACAACACATACACAGGTCAATCCTTGTTTCTATTGTCCATATCAGAATATTTGTGGATTTGATGTTTTCTATAATGATTATAAACTGGTGGAATTTTTAGATGTAGAGAAAATTTTAGGAGGTGAAGACAATGCCATTTAATGCTGGTCAACTTAAAGCCATTCAACAACGCGATGCTTCTATTTTAGTCAGTGCTCCTGCTGGTAGTGGCAAAACAAAAATCTTAGTTAGCCGCATTGTTGAGCTGCTGAAAGAAGGCTATCAGATATCTGATTTTCTTGTCGTGACATTTACCCAAGCCGCTGGTCATGAAATGAAACAAAGATTAACTGAAGAATTAAACACCCTTGTTTCTTCACCTATTGATGAAACATTGAAAGCTCATCTCCAAGAACAGATTCTGCATCTTCCTCATGCCTATATTACCAATTTCCATGGTTTCTGTAACTTATTACTCATGAAATATGGATATCTGGTAGGCGTTATGCCAGGTTTTGAAATCAACAGTGATCCTTCTCAGATTAAAAATGAAGTGCTTGATGAGTGTCTGGAAAAATGGATTCAGGATTCTCATATATGTGATTTTTTAACACTTTATTTTCCAGGTTACTCTTTAGACAGCTTTAAATCTCTTTTGCTTTCTATTGATGACATGTCTCATTCTATTGATCACTTCTATGATTTTATCGATCAAATCAAGTCACAATATTATGAGACTCTCTCTCCTTCATTGGAGGATTGGCCGTTATTTTCTTATCTAAAGAATATCTTTTATAATGAAGTTGTCATGGCTATGAATAAACTTGTTGAACTAGAAGTCTATTGTGAAGAACATGATCTGGTAGATTTCTATGAAAGACCAGATGAACAGACAGAAAGAAATCAAGCATTGAGAGTGCCTTTTGAAGCTTATTATGATTATCTAGACGAACGTCTACAAGCTTTATCACACCCAATCACCTATGATACACTGGTTTCTTTATTAAAAACCCCTGTTGAGAAAGCTTATAACATGTCTTGGAAGGATATTGATCCTCAAATCAAGAAAACATTCACGAAAATGAAGACTGATGTTTTATCATCTTATCAAAAAGCTGTCAGTGCCTATTTAGAAGATGATAGTGTTGACTTTGTCAACAAACTAAAAGTCAGCTTTGAAGCGATTGATATCTTGCTTTCAAAAGGACAATTACTTGACCAATTCCAACAGGCTTATCAACAAAGAAAAAAAGAATTGAATCAATTGGACTTTGCGGATTTAGAAAGTTATACCCATCAATTGCTTTTGCCACGATATGGTATTGTTGATATCTTGTATCATCGCTTAAAAGAAATTATGATTGATGAATATCAGGATACAAATCAGATTCAGGAATCTTTGATTTCTATGATTTCTACCTATCAAGATCCTCCTATTCCATTATTTATGGTTGGAGATATGAAACAGTCTATTTATCGTTTCAGACAGGCTGATCCTCAAATCTTTCTTGATAAATATAATCACTTTTCTTTAACTGATGAAGAATCACTCCAATCACAAACAAGAAGAATTGATTTGGTCTTTAATTATCGTTCTTCAAAAATTGTCTTAGATTCTATTAACTTTATTTTTAATCAGATTATGGACAGTCAAATCGGTGGTTTAGAATACTACTTAGACGATAGTGCACGTTTAAATTATGATTATGATGGAAAAGAAAAAGGACATCAAAAAGAAGCTCGTGAAAGATTTTTTAAAGAAGATCATCTGACAACAGAAGTCATGATTGATTTCTATAATCCTGCTTCTTCTTTGGATAAAGAACAGTATGAAGCCCATATGGTGGCACAAAAGATTCTTAAACTCAAGGAAACAATGACATTAGAAGAAAAACCTGTTTCTTATAAAGATATGGTTGTTCTAATGCGTTCAACGACTTCTTTTCTGACTTTTAAAAAAGTCTTTGATCAGTATCATATTCCTAATCACATTGTCCTGTCACAAGGATTTATGAACACAAACGAAATCAAAAACATACTCTCATTTTTAAAAGCCATTGATAATCCTTATGATGATGTATCCTTATTAAGTGTTATCAATCAGCCTTATACATGTTCCTATATATCCTTAGAAACAATTGCTAAAATCCGTATTGACCATAAAGATCTTCCTCTTTATGAAAATTTAAAACTTTCCAATGATCAGAATATTCTCTCATTTCTCCAGATTTTTGAGGAGTTAAGAACATTTGCCAAACAAAACTCACCTTATGATTTATTAAAAAAGATCTATGAAGTCACAGATTATCCTTTATTTGTCTGTCAATTGGTGAATGGTGAACAAAGAAAAGCCAACTTATTACTTTTACTGGAACTCACAAAACAGTTCCAGCAACAGCATCCTTATCTCCATGATTTTATTGAAGCTTTTTCAGAGTCTTCTGATCAGGCTCCAGCTATTGTCGCTTCACAGGATGATGATTTTGTTGAATTTATGACAATCCATAAATCTAAAGGTTTGGAATTCCCAATTGTCTTTGTATGTAATATGCATAAACAATTTAATACACAGGACAGCAAAGAACGCTTTATGATTGATAAACAGTTAGGTATTGCATTAAAGCCTAGACGTTATGTCGAAACAGAAAACTTTGGAAATATTACTGTTGAATATGAAAACTGTTATCGTAATATGATAGCCCGTCATCAGCTAGATGAATCGATTAATGAAGAAATGCGTATTCTTTATGTTGCTTTGACACGTGCATCTCAAAAACTGATTTTAACAGGAATATTAAAAAACATTGATGAAATCAAAGATATTATGAACAAATTAATCATCAATGAACATCCTGATATCTATCATAAGAAAAATGCTGAACATGTCTTGTTGTACGATCGTTTGCGTAAAACCAATAATTACTTATCATGGGTACTGGCAGCTATTTTACGCCATCCTCATGTTCTTGAACAGTGTCTAACGATTGATGAACTCAAGCCTTTAGCTAAAAAACTTCAAAAATATCACTTTGAAAAGCATCTAACATTTGATTCTACAGAACATGCTATGTTTTCATTAGTTTTAACAAATGATGCAGAAATTGAAGAGAAAATCTTCCAGCAAAAGCCATCAGCATACAATCTCGATAATCAACTTCAGGAACATTATCAAAACTATCAGTATCCTTATGATATTTCAAAACCTGTTACCCTAGCTGTCACAAAACTGCCACATATTGAAGATGAACATAGTATTCTCTTTACAGAAAGTGATGAAACAGCTACAATCAGTGCAACAGACAAAGGAACATTGGTTCACCTTTTATTAAGTTATTTAACTTTTGAACATGATGATGTGGAAACTTTAATCAAACAGCTTTACAATGAAGCCTTAATTGATGAAGAAGGACAGAATATTTTAATGAATTATCAAGATAAAATCCAAGGCTTTATTGATAGTGAATACTATCAGATGATTAAAAATGCCAGTCATATTTATAAAGAAAAGAGTTTCTCTTATTATGATGAAACTCTCCAACAGACTATTCATGGTATATTCGACTTGGTTTTTGTTTATCAGGACCAGATTTATGTTTTAGATTATAAAACAGATCGTGTTTCTCGTAAAAATACAGATGAAGCGCTGATTCAAAAACATCAGACACAATTAAGTTATTATCAAAAAGTGCTTAAAGATATGTATCATCAAGATATTAAAGCCATTATTTACTATTTAAATATTGCCTATGGCGTGGAATTTTAAAAGAAGATCATGATGATCTTCTTTTAAAAATATCTTCTTCTTCTGTTTTTAAATGAAAATTTATAAGTCATTGTATATGGAGGATGATTTTGACAAATCATATAAAGTCCAATACATTCTAAAGGTATCATTAATGCAAGTGTTGTTGTTAAATTGGGTAAAATTGTTAAATGTTGATTGAAATATCCTAATAAGAAAGCAACAAGACAAATCACAATTGTGACAATCTTTCCTGATTTCATCAGAACAGTTCCTTCAGCTTTTCTTAAATGATAAAATTCAATACCAATCAACAATCCCACAACCAAAGCCATAACACTATTATCAACATAAACTGATTGCATAATGATGACACAAACTACCATTATATAAGGAATGATCATTCCTATGATTTTATTCATATGCAGCACCTCATCTTTTCTCTCATTATAATTGACATATCTTGTCGTTTCAAGTCAAAGATGAGAAAACGAATGTATTAGATGTTATTTTTTGTTTGATTGAAATCAATTTGAAATTGTACTCCACGCCTTGTATTACATACATCGTAAGAAAAATGATGTAAATCCAATATTGAGCGACAGATAGCTAAACCAAGACCTGTTCCCTCACGATCACCGGATACATAAGTTTCCCAAATAATCGCTTTCTGTTCATCACTAATGGGTTCTCCTTCATTTTCAAAAGTGAGAATTCCTTGATGATATTCAATATAGATACTTCCATTTTCTGGTGTATGCTTCATAGCATTACTGATGAAATTTTTGAATACGATTTGTAATTCTTGAGCATCGGCCTGAATATGAGGAAATTCATCTCCCATGATGACATGAATATGTTTTTTTTCTAAGAGTGGCGCAAACATTTCAATCGTTGTTGTCAGTAAATCTTCAATATCTACATCCTGAATCTGAAGTTTGACATGTCCAGATTCTAATCTTGATAAATCCAGCATAGCATGAATCAATTGATTGATACGATTGACTTCTTGATGAATAGCACTCAGATATTGTTGTTTTTTCTCTTCATCCTGACTCACATCTAAAAGCTCAATATAACCATTAATGATACTCAGTGGTGTTTTGATTTCATGTGTGAAATTCGCAATAAATTCTTTTCTCATACCTTCTAATTTTTTGACATATTCTATTTCCTGATTCAATTGTTGAATGGTATTTTTCAACTGTTGACTCATATGGTTGATATTATGTGATAATACACCTAGCTCATCTTTTGATTTTTCATCTAAATGAATATCAAAATCATTATTTGCTATAGCTAAAGTACTTTGACTGATTTTCTTGATACGTCTTGTCAGAAGATGTGCAAGTAATAATGAAAGACATATGCATAAAACAAGTGACATCATATAAATAATCATTTTGGCATAAATAACTCGATGTGTAATTTTCTGTGCAGCATACAAATCATAATTATAAAATACCAAATAGCCATCAATATCATCAAAATCATATTCACTATTTTCGTCCATTTGTGCTCCATGATGCATTAATGGTAGACAAAGAACATCATAAAAAGTGCCTTCTCCATCTTCAAATTGCATGGCTTGTTCGTATTGACTATTTTGTTGATCAGGTAAGATTGTGGAAATTTCATTGAGAACACTTTCTGTCTTTTGGAAATAATCAATATGAGAGATTTCGATATCTTCTTCAAAGTATGATGAAGATGACAAATAACAATGTGGGCTTTCATAATTCATAAAAGTAAAGGATTTGATTTCATCTTCTGTTTGTCTTTGATCAAAGACAACATGTCCATCTATCGCAAGATAAGAGAGATCTGGAATATTTGTAGAAATATGATTATCGCCTATTTGAGTTATAGATGGTGCAGCTGCTTCGATTTTTAAATCATTTGAAGGCAAATGATTCTTTATTTCTTTTTCAATTTGACTACGAATATTTGTATCAATTGTATCAAGACTGATTGATAGCATAGTTGAAATACCATCTCTAATGTCCTGTACTCGTAATATTGGTCTTTTCTGATCCAGTTGATTATAGACAATTTGTAAATCAGGATTCAAAACAAAAACTGAGTAAGTCAAATATCCATCTTCTGTTTTCAAGGTATTATTGATGTCCTGATAAAAAGAGTCCTGAAGCTGATAGCCTTTTTGATGATACCTTTCTTGAAGCTGATGTGCCAAATAATAATGATATTCATTTTCCAATTGTTTAAAGACTGTATTTTTTTCTCTATGATAATCCATAAATATATTAAAACAGTTTATCAAACAGAAACTTATAAAAATCAAAGCAAAGATTTTTTTACCTATTGTTATCTTTGGTTTTTTCATCATCATCCACCACCTTAAATATATATCCTGTTTTAATCACTGTCTGAATATAACCTGCATATTTTCCTAACTTCTTACGCACCTTTTTCACATATGTGTCAACAGCTCTTCCATCACCATAATAATCATAGCCCCATATTTTATCCAAAATGACTTGTCGACTTAACAATTGATTGACATGTAAACACATATATTCTAATAATTCATATTCTTTATGTGCCAATGTTATTTTTTCACCTTCAATAATTAAAATACGATTGATACGATCAAGTTGAACATGTCCAAAAACAAGGAGATGTTCTTCTTGTTTTTGATCTCTCTTAATCATAGCAACAACTTTTGCATAGAGAATAGAAGGTTGAAATGGCTTCATGACATAATCATCTGCCCCTAATTCAAAAGCCATTAATTGATTCTCTTCCTCTGACAAAGCACTGATAAAAATAATAGGTTTTTTTGTTTTTAATCTTAATTGTTTGCACACTTCATAGCCATCAATACCTGGCATCATAATATCTAATAAAATCAAATCAACTGTATCATCCATCATTGACAAAGCTTCATAACCTTGCGATGCTTCAATAACTTCAATTCCTTTTAAAGAAAAATAATCTTTGATAATCTGACGAATATGAAATTCATCTTCAACAACTAAAACCTTATACATGAGATCCCTCCTCATCGCTATCATAATAGTGTTTTGTGTAATTGAGGTGGAATGTATGGTATTTTTTGACAATCTATGATAAAATCATAGCGTTTTTATGAGTATAGGAGAGAGAAAAAATGAATAAAGAAGAAATTGTTACGTCGGTAAGCGAAGAGAACATTTACAAACTTAATGGACGTGTGCCATTAAAAAAAGCAATCCCTTTTGGATTACAGCATGTATTAGCAATGTTTGTTGCCAATCTTGCCCCTGTCATTATTGTTTGTGGTGCAGCCGTGGTCAGAGGAACAGGTGAAAACTTGACTTCTGCTGAAATCACTTCTATTTTACAGTGTGCGATGTTTGCGGCTGGAATTGGAACATGTATGCAACTTTATCCCGTATGGAAAATCGGTTCTAAATTGCCTATTGTCATGGGTGTCAGCTTTACATTCTTAGGAAGCCTGCTGGTTATCTCTACAAATCCAGAACTAGGCTATGAAGGAATGATTGGGGCTGTTATCCTTGGTGGAATCTTTGAAGGATTAGTCGGTTTAAGCGCTAAATACTGGAAAAGATTTTTAACTCCTGTTGTCTCTGCCTGTGTTGTCATTGCGATTGGATTATCTTTATTATCAGTAGGTATGGACTCTTGGGGTGGAGGTTCTGGCGTAGAAGACTTTGGTGCCTGGTATCATCTTCTTGTTGGGACATTTACATTGATTGTCTGTTTAATATCACATTACCGTTTAAAAGGTATCTATAAAAATTTAAATATTCTTGTTGGTTTAATTTTTGGATATATATTATCTGTTATTTTGACACTCACTGGAATTGCGCCAATGGTGGACTTTTCTAATATTGCTGAAACAATTCACCAGATTGGTTATTTCAGTATTCCAAAATTAGTGTTCTTTACTGAACATATACCTGTCTTTGATATAGGAGCTTTCTTTACGATTGCGATTGTCTTTTTAGTTTCAGCTGCCGAAACAACCGGTGCTACAACTGCTGTTTGTAAAGGAGCTTTAGATCGTGATATTAAAATCGAAGAACTTCAAGGATCATTAGCTGTAGATGGATTTTCAAGTGCTATTTCTGGATGCTTTGGTTGCCTTCCTTTAACATCTTTCAGCCAGAATGTTGGTTTAGTGACAATGACACAAGTTATTAATCGTTTCACGATTTTTATGGGAGCTTTAATCCTTATATTAGCATCATTATTTCCACCACTTGGTGCTTTCTTTCAATCATTACCTCAATCTGTTTTAGGTGGTTGTACAGTTATGATGTTTGGTTCTATTATGTATGAAGGAATTAAGATGTTAAAAGATAACAACTTTGATGAACGTACAATGATTATTGTTTCACTCGCTTTCTGTATTGGTGTTGGAGTTACTCAAACTTCAGGCAATTTCTTTGCATGTTTCCCATCAGTTGTTGGAGAAATCTTTAATGGCAATGCTGTTGCTGGGGTATTTGTTGTTTCCTTATTATTAAGTCTAGTTCTACCAGAAAAGAAAAAGAAGGAAAGCCAGAATATGTAAAACATATTCTCAGCTTTCCTTTTTTATACAACAAAAACAACAAGTATCGTATAAACAATCAAAGTCACAATCATAAACATAGATAAAAATGCACTTGCAAAGGTTGCATCATCCTCATCTTTGTATAATGGACTAATAACTGGAATTAAGCCAAATCCCGTTGGACTCATGAAGTAAATGATAGGTGCTATCATAAAAACTTTATCTGACATCTGCACTGGGAAAAGGATGAAAAATCCAACAATGACCAATGCATAAAAAACAATTTTTATAGACATTAATTTCAGTAATGGTCTTAAAATAGATTTATCAATATTCAAATCATAACCTAAAATAAATAAAATCATCGATACGATTGGTGCGGTAGCCTGAGAAATCGTATTGGTATACATTTCACCAAATGAGGATTGAAGAATCATTTGATATAAACCAGAAAGATTTAAAAACAAACCAAAGATTACGGCTAATACAAAAGAATTAGTGAAAATATTTTGCATCAATTCTTTTGTTGATGTTCCAGATGCTGTCTTTTTAGCAATCACAATTGGATAAACAATAAAGCAAAGAACAGTTCCTGCAATATCAAAAATCACTGTATTACTGGAAGTTCCAACAATTGAAAGATATAAAGGCAATGCTACATTTCCACCTTCGATTGTTGTTAACAAATAGGGTGAAAAATCAGCATACTTTTTTCCTGTCCATGATGTTACATACTTTCCTATAAACCATGCAAGTATAAACATGATAAAAACATAAACAATCATTTTGATATGTGAGACTTCAATTTGAGCACTACACATCAAATTGAAAATCAAAATAGGAAATAAAATTTGAAAAACAATGACATTAGCTCCATTTTTCTGTTCTAATGTTACCCATCCCCTTTTTCGAGATATAAAACCTAATGCAAGCATAAAAAATACTGGAAAAAGTGTTGTTAATGCGGCCATAAATTTCCTCCTTGTCAAGGACATATTACTATACAAACCCCGCAATAGCAAATACTTATATTTTATAAACATATATAGCTTATAAGCATAAATACATCTTTATTTTTTCATTATTATGCCTATAAAGAATAAATATATCCCATCATAAAACAAAATCTCTGAATATAAATCTCCTTTATCATATAAAAAAGACGTTCAAAAAACGCCTTATAAATGTAAACCTTTCTGATAAGCTTCTTGTAATTTTTGTGTAGGAATATATCGTGGCTCACTTTCACAACCACCTGCAAGAACATGTCCTAAATCTTTCCATCCTAAAGCTTTTGTATAAAAAGAATAAAAAGATAAAGCCTGTTCAAAAGTCCAGAAATGATTATCTCCAGCACTCATTAATAGTACTGTTTCTTTATATGGATATTGATCATCTTGAGAAATAGCATACAAACGATCAATAAAGCATTTTAATCTTCCCGAAATTGACCAAAAATATAAAGGTGATGCCAAGACGATTGTATCTGCCCATTCAAACAAAGCATAATAATTCTGCATAGAATCCTGAATCACACATTGATGTGAATTCTTTTGACATGCTCCACATCCTTGGCAACCCTGTATATTTTCAGATAAAACAATTCTTTGGACATCATGTCCAGCCTCTTGTGCTCCTTTTTCAAAAGCTTGGGCTAACTGATTTGTATTTCCTTTTTGAACGCCACTTCCTACCACAATAAGTATTTTTCTCATTCTTTCTCACTCCTTAAAGCAAGTATACTTCCTCTTCCTCTTTATAACAAATACTTATATCCAATAATATTATATGCTTTTTGAGCATATAGTGATATAATAAGAAAAAAGGAGGATTTCTTGATATGGAACTAAGAGTTTTACAATATTTTTTAGCTATCGCTAGAGAAGAAACAATTTCCGGTGCTGCTCAACAATTGCATATCACTCAACCAACCCTATCTAGACAAATGAAAGAGCTGGAAGACGAACTGGGAAAGCAATTATTTATCAGAAGCAATAAAAAAATCACATTGACAGAAGAAGGGATTATTTTACGTCAGAGAGCTGAAGAAATCATCAATCTAGTTGATAAAACAGAGTTAGAAATTATGTCTGCTGATTCATCATTAAAAGGAGATATTTATATAGGTGCTGGTGAATCACACACATTAAAAATCATTACAAAATCAATAAAAAAGATACACGCAAAATATCCAGAGATTCAATTTCATATTCATAGTGGAAATGCTCCAGACGTTATCGAAAAATTAGATAATGGTTTGATTGATTTTGCTTTGTTAACATCCAATCCCAAAATTAATGATTACCATCATTTATTACTACCATTAACTCATCAATGGGGTGTCTTAATGTTGAAAGATGATCCTCTCGCTCAAAAAGAAGTTATTACTTTTCAAGATATTCAAGATAAACCTCTGATTGTTTCTAAAGAACTCCAACAAATTTCTGATTTGATAGAATGGTTACATAATGATATCGAACATTTGAATATCATTTCTTCTTATACCTTACTTTATAATGCTTCTTTAATGGTTGAAGATGGGCTTGGATATGCTATTTGTTTTGATAAACTAATCAATACGACAGGAGACTCTTTACTATGTTTTAGACCACTTTCTCCTCATATTGAAGTTCCTTATTATTTTATTTGGAAAAAATATCAAGTCTTGACAAGAACTTCTCAATACTTTTTAGATGTTGTCAGCGAGACAATTCAAGAATTCATTGAATCATAAAATTCCCAATGGGAATTTTTTATGCTTTAAAGGCATAGTTATTTATCAAATATAAGTATTTGATATTTTAAACGTATGAAACTAGAATATAAGTAAGGAGGGAAGAAGATGTGGAATTAATATCATTGGAAGATATGAAAAAGTGCTTAGAGGATATTGGATGTCATCAAGATCAGATTCGTAATTTTATGCAATACATTGAAAATAAAGAAACTCAAAAAATGTATCAATTCTTAAGAAAACAAAGATGTTATCTTTTACAAAACTTACATCAAGAACAAAAAAGAATTGATTATATTGATTATCTGATTTATATATTAAAAAAAGAGGATCATCAAACATGAACAAAGCATTCAAAATCATTCTTGTCTCTTTTATGCTTTTATGTGGTTGTCAAAAACAGGAAAGCTATCAGTCAAGTTATAAACAAACCAATCAAACCCAAAAGGAGGATAATCTTATGGAACAGAGAACTTTAAAAATAAATAATCAATCGTTTAGCATTGATTTAGAAGACAATGAAACAGTTCAAAAATTTATAGAACTGCTTCCTCTCACAATGGATATGCAGGAATTAAATGGCAATGAAAAGTATTATTATATGGAAACAAGCTTGCCAACAAACAGTGAGAAGGTTGGCTATATAGATGCTGGAGATATTATGTTGTTTGGCGATAATTGTCTTGTTCTCTTTTATAAAAGTTTTTCAACATCTTATTCTTATACGCGTATTGGTCATATTGAAAATGTTGAGAACTTAGAAACATTTGTCGGTCATCAAAATGTAACAGTGACTATTGAGTAACACTATATAAATATAATGAAAATGAGGAGGTTTAATCACATATGAAAATCAATCACATTATTGAAAATCAAACTTTTGATGAAGAAAGAGCATTATATAACATTAAAAACACAGAAGTGAAAAACTGTGTCTTTGCAGGTCCTGCTGATGGTGAATCAGTATTAAAGGAAACCCGAAATATTAAAGTTGATCATTGTCAATTTTCTTTACGTTATCCTTTATGGCATGCACAAGGATATGAGATGTCACATTGTACTTTAGATGAATTAACAAGAGCACCTATTTGGTATTCACATCATGGTCTTATTGATTCATGTTCTATTCATGGCATTAAAATCTTAAGAGAATGTTCTGATACTATCGTTTCCAACTGTCAAATTGATTCACCAGAATTTGGATGGTTCTGTAATGACACCACAGTCAAAGATTCTCAAATCAATTCTGAATACATGATGCTCCACAGCAACAATGTCAAAATTGAAAATCTGAAATTCACAGGTAAGTATTCTTTCCAGTATATGCATCATCTTGATATCAGCAACTCTTATCTTGATACAAAAGATGCTTTCTGGCATAGCGAAAATGTCATTGTCAGAGATTCTGTTGTCAAGGGTGAATATTTAGGATGGTTTTCAAAAAACTTAACATTCATTAACTGTCAAATCATTGGAACACAGCCACTTTGTTATTGTGAAAATTTAAAACTGATTGACTGTGAAATGATTGATTGTGATTTGGCATTTGAATACTCTGATGTAGAAGCATCTATCAAAGGACATGTTGATTCTATTAAAAATGTTAAATCAGGAACAA
>CALUZM010000037.1 GCA_944325245.1 uncultured Massilimicrobiota sp.
GGAGTTCAGACGTGTGCTCTTCCGATCTTGATAATAACTCTTCATCAGTAAATTCCATATAGCTATGCTCTTTTAAATACAGCAAAATTTCTATAGCCAATGCACTATTTTGACATTGATAGCGTGCTGATGTATTCAATGTCACATGATATTGACGATAATCATAAGTCAAATATTGCTGATGATCTTCAATATGCAAAATATCCTGCACTTTCATCAGCGGACTGTGATGCTGATCACAAATATTTTGAAAAACGCGAAGACATTCTTCTTTTTTCTCTCCCGTTATAAATGGAACGCCATCTTTAATAATTCCACCTTTGGTCATAGCAATTTCTTCATAGGTATTTCCTAAATATTCGGTATGATCTAGTCCTATATTGGTATTTGCAGTTATGATTGGATAAATAATATTTGTGGCATCAAGTTCTCCTCCCAAACCAACTTCGAATATAGCAAAATCAACACGGTGATTCAAAAAGAACATAATAGCAATAAAAACTTCGATTTCAAACATAGATAATTCATATTTGAGCCACAAGTCCATATATCTATTAACATATAAAATAATTTCCTCTTCACTAATATGCTGATCATTAATACGCATAATTTCTAAACGTGTTTCTAAAACCGGAGAAGTAAAAGTGGCAACTTTATATCCAGCTGTCTGTAAAACTGATCGCATATAATTTGTTGTTGAACCCTTTCCATTCGTCCCACCAATATGTATAGATTTTAATAGAATCTGAGGATTGCCCATATCTTTCATAAATCTCTTAAAATTATCCAAAGCATAAACGCGCTGCTTTTGACTGGCAATAAAATCATGAACCTGCTGATATTGTGTAAAATGATTTGTTGTTTGATGATGATAGATGAAATGTATAAAATGTTCTTCTTCTTTGATGACTTGAAAACCATTGTCTCTATATAATGTTGCATGTTCTTTAGGCACTTTCGCAGTAATATCATCCCACGTTAACAAAAGAATGTGTTTTAAAAGCAAAGAAGCAACATCTGAGTTACATACATTTTCCTTAACATCCAAATATACAATCTGTCTAAATCTATAAACACCTGCAACGCCAACAAGCTCCTGATCAAATGCGCCTATAAAAAAAACATCTTTATGATAAGCTTCAACTATCAGATCATCTTTTTGTATTTGACTATGTCTTAAAAGTTGAGCCGCTTCTATAATTTCATGACCACGTAGCACTCTTATTTCCATAATATTCTCCTTCACAAATAAAAAACAGCCTAGGCTGTTTTTTAAATTTTTTCAAAACGATCCACATCTACAACAAAAACAGTGGCTCCTCCAACTAAAACATCTACCATAATAGGAGTAAAAAATTCACCCATTTCTGTAGGTGGAACAGTTGGTTCCTTCTCTACACGTTTTCTAGCATGTGCCTTGATAATTTCAAGAGCAGGATCTACTTTATCATCATTTGTTCCAATAAAGAAAGTTGTATTTCCCTTCTTAAGGAAACCACCTGATGTGGCCAACTTTGTTACAAAAAAGCCACCTTCAGTCAATGCTGTCTGAACAGCATTACTATCATCATTATTTACAATTGCAATTATGAGTTTCATAGTCTGACTCCTTTCTTACTTTTATCTTATCACTTTTTTTTGTTAAGTACAAATTTTTTAATAGTCTTCAATCATTTCTCCATGCTGTTTTGGTAAAAATCTTTCTTCATAAAAACGCAAAGCATAGCTATCCGTCATTCCTGAAAGATAATCACTGACAATCAATTCAAGAGGCGTTTCTTTATATGTTTCTATCATTTTTGATACATGTGCACAAATCCCTTTTTGAGGTTGATATTGTGTAGATAAATCATCATATAGAACATCATATAATTCTTTAACCATTCGTGTCAACTTTTCGTTTTCTTTCATGAGTGTTGGATGATGATGAATGTGCGTAGAAATAAATTGAAAAAGTATCGCTAAAGCATGATAAACTTCTTTTGAAAATTCTAAATAAGGTTTGTGATAGCTATGAATGACAAGATCACCAATCAGACGATTAATCATAGATTTATTATTACTTCCTAATACATCTACAACTTCTTTAGGCAAGTCATCTAAAGTGATGATACCGACTTTAATAGCATCTTCAATATCTTTCCCAACATAAGAAATGACATCAGAAATTCTGACAACACAACCCTCTAAAGTCATTGGAGAAATTTTAAGTGAATAATCTTTCTCTTTCCAGCAGCTTTCATATTCATGCCAAAACTGTTCAATGGTTTTATGACGATCTGGTTTATATATTCTTGAAAGAATTTCACCATTATGACATAAAATACCATCCAACACCTGCAAAGAAACATTATATCCAATGCCATTTCTTTCAATAAACAATAAATTTCTGACACTATTTGCATTATGTGTAAAATAACCAAATTGTCTTTCTACTAAGCAATCATTAATTGCTTTTTCTCCTACATGTCCATAAGGTGCATGTCCTAAATCATGACCCAAAGCAATCGCTTCAATTAAATCAAGATTAAGATTTAACCCACGTCCAATCTGTCTTGCTATACGAGAAACCCATTGGACATGCAAAGAACGTTTTGTGATATGAATATTACTAAAAAATGATAGTGCTTGCGTCTTATCAACATATCGACTATAACTTTTTGAATATAAGACACGATCAATATCTTCTTCAAAAGGCCAACGTATATCAAATTCTTTCACTTTTTTTGTTGTCTTTTTGACCTTAACGCATTCACTGTTCTTTGTTGCATAAGGTGATAGACGTTCATCAGCAAGTTTTGTTTCTCTTAAAGAATCATGAATAATACGATCTTCCTTCTTCATTTTTCATCACATCCTTTTCTTTTTGTTTTATTTTATAGTATAATACCAACGGTGATTTTATGCAAAACAATATACAAAATAATCTTATTTCCTGGTATCAATCCAACCATCGTCAATTCCCTTGGCGAGAAACAAAAAATCCCTATTATATATGGATTAGTGAAATTATGCTTCAACAAACAACAACGGAGGCTGTTATCCCCTATTATAAACGTTTTATCCAAACATTTGATACCATTGACAAATTAGCAGACGCTTCTTTAGAAGAAGTTTATAAATTATGGGAAGGACTTGGATATTATCGTCGTGCTAAACATATTCATGAGACCGCCCAAATAATATGCACTCAATATCATGGCATCTTTCCCATAACTTATCAGGAAATTCTCAAACTTAAAGGTATTGGTCCTTATACAGCTGGAGCCATTTGTTCAATTGCTTATGGGCTACCAACTCCGGCTATAGACGGAAATGTGCTGAGAATTATATCTCGATTATACGCTCTAACAGAAAATATTGCTTTACCAAAAGCTCAAAAAAATATTTTCAACATTGTCAATGAATTACTTGATGGATACGATTCCTCAGCATTTAATCAAGGACTTATGGATTTAGGAGCTACTATATGTCGTCCTTTCAACCCTCATTGTGAAATTTGTCCAATTGCTTCTTTTTGTCAAGCAAAGAAGACTGGACAACAAAAAGTATTACCCATTTCTATTAAAAATATAAAACATAAAGAAATAAACTATATAACAGGAATTATTACATATCAGGACCAATACATCATGATTCAAAATCCTGCTGGACTATTAGAGAACCTATATGGATTTATTCAATATGAAATAGAAAGTCCTTATCGCTTTATTGAAGAATTTGAAAAACAATATCATTTATCCCTATCCCTTGTTTCTTATCATGGTCAGGTCAAACATGTCTTTACCCATCGTACATGGCATATGCATATTTATCATTTTTCAATCAATGAACCTTTTGGATCATTATACAGTCTGGACGATATTTCTCAATTACCTGTTTCAACAGCCCATTTGAAAGTTTTAAAACATTATCTTAAAACAATGAAATAACTACAAAAGTGGTCTATACCACTTTTTTATTTGAATATCAAAATAATATCGTTATAAAAACAAAGTATCAAAAAAATTCAAGTCAAGCTTAATAAAATATTGTCTGATTTTTCATCTAAAATGTAGATACAGTATTGATATATTAAAAAAATGATTTCTATAATGATAAGTCAAATCCCTTTTTAATAGTGATAAAGGAAAAACTGCTGACAAATCATCAGCAGCTAATTCATATCATGATTCTTTTCATCTTCTTCATAACGTTCAATAATTTTTTGTACAACAGGATGCCTCACTACATCTAAAGCTGTTAAATACACAAAACGAATCCCTTTAACATCCTTTAAAATATGCAAAGCTTTTTTGAGTCCACTGCCTACACCTTTTGGTAAATCTATTTGTGTAATATCTCCAGTTATAATCATTTTAGAATGAAAACCTAGTCTCGTTAAAAACATTTTCATCTGAGCATCTGTTGTATTTTGTGCTTCATCTAAAATAACATATGCATCTTCCAAAGTACGACCACGCATATAGGCAAGTGGCGCAATTTCAATGATGCCTTTTTCGATATAGCGTTCTGTTTTTTCCTGTCCTAACATATCATAAAGAGCATCATAGAGCGGTCTTAAATATGGGTCAACCTTTTCCTTTAAATCACCTGGCAAAAAGCCCAAACTCTCACCAGCTTCTACGGCTGGTCTCGTTAAAATAATCTTTTGAACTTCATGATTTTTTAATGCTTGAACAGCAAAAACAACAGCCAAATATGTTTTTCCTGTCCCAGCAGGACCGATGCCAAAAACAACATCATGATGTTTAAGTGCCTGATAATATTCTTTTTGGCCTAAAGTCTTAGGATAAATCAGTTTTCCATTCATTGTACGTGCAATCTTAATCTGATAAAGTTCATCAATTTTCTCTAACTGATTATTTTTAGCAAGATTCAATGAATATATAATATCTCGTTGACTAATACTTTTCCCTTGTTTGACTAAAGCCAGCAAAGTCCTTATCATATCCTCAACCTGCTGATTTTTTTCTTCAGTATCATTTAAAACAATTTCATTTCCACGTACTATAATATCACATTGAATAGCCTCTTCTAACAAATGAATATTTTCTTCATGATTTCCCATGAGTTTTGTTATTTCATCCATTGTACATGTTTCAAGTTTCAAGATTTTCTTCATTCTCTTCTCCTTTGACTGCAATATCTTCAATAAGAGTATAATGCATCTTTAAAGTTATTTTACTACGAGTTCTTGTCATTTGTAAAACATTTTCTTTATCAATAACAGCCTGTGTTGGTAATTGACTACGAATTTTCAACAAAAGTTCATAGAAAGCCTCAGCACTATCCTGTTTAACATCAGGAATACTGGCTTCATATTGGTTAAAAGTATAAGCATAAACATGACCTTCAACTGGTATGATCTTTGTTTTATTTTGAGTTGAAATAATCGTATTTTCAACTAATAAGTCGCCTTTTTTTACATAATCATTTTTCTTAACAACACTCAACCCACTTTTCACATCTAATGATTGAATCATGCCATCTTTCTTGGCATAAATATTGCGATAATCATCCTCTTTCACTTCTTCTTGTGTTCTTTTTGTATATTCAATATGAAAAACACTTCCTGTCTGATAAATATTGATATATTCTACCTGATCTTTATAAAGTTCCTTAAAATGTAATAAAATTTCATTTAATTTTTCATAACTTTGAAGTGGTTTCATAATATCAATATTCTCATTTTTCAAAGAAACTTTCATATCTTCATTAACTTCTGTCATCGTTCCTTTAATGCGAACATCAAAAATCAAAAAAGAAGAGATCAAAACACTGATAAAAAAAACAAGAACACCGATGATATTTAAATATTGTTTTGATAAAAAGAAAATATATTTCCATAATCCTTCTGTTTTTAAATATTGAACAGGATATGATAAGCCTTTTAGTAAATATCTTTGATATGTAGGAATATAAAATTGATACATATCATCTTTTTTTCGTAAATGAATTAATCTGACTTTCTTAGTCTTAGCATATTCAAGTAATTCATAAATCAATTCTTCTTGAATATGATAAAGATCATAACCTATCTTCATCATATTCAATCACTTTCACAGATCCCTTAAGGCGTATTTCTTTTTGATCATAATATTCAATTTGTATATCTTGACCTCGAATATTAAGAATATAGTGTGGCATTTGAATTTTAAAAAAATGAGCATCCATCATCAATACTTTCTGATAGTCATGAACACAAATTTGCTGTTCATTAATCACGACCATGAAATCACCTCATTTTAATATATGAGAAAACAAAAAAAGAAGAACCGAAATTCTTCTTATCTTTGTTTACCTTTATTTTTTCTAGCAGCTTCTGATTTCATTTTACGTTTTAAACCAGGCTTAACATAAAATTCTCTTTTACGAGCTTCTGCAAGGGTACCTGTTCTAGAAACTTGTCTTTTGAAACGACGTAATGCATCATCTAATGATTCATTTTCTCTTACTACAGTTTTTGCCATATTGAACTTCCCCCCTTTACTAACATCAAATACATGCGTTATTATACATTGATAATAAAATAAAATCAAGTTTTTTTATATAATTGCTTATTGATATTTTTAATTTTTTTGATTTTCCTCATCTTTTTGAGCATTCATCAGTAAAACACCTGATGAAGTTCCAATACGAGATGCTCCTGCATGAATCATATCCAACATATCTTGATATGTCTTCACACCTCCACTAGCCTTAACTTCGCATTGATCTCCGACTGTCTGTTTCATTAATGCCACATCAGAAACGGTAGCGCCACCTGTAGAAAATCCTGTCGATGTTTTTACAAATGTTGCTCCTGCTTGAACTGCAAGCTGACATGCTTTGATTTTTTTTTTTTTATTTAATAGACAAGTCTCTATAATTACTTTCACGCAATGCCCTTCACTAGCGCGAACAACAGCTAATATATCCTGATAGACAGTTTCTGTATCACCACTTTTTAAAGCTCCTATATTGATAACCATATCTACCTCATCAGCTCCCTGACGAATAGCTTCCTGTGTTTCAAATGCTTTAACAGCAGATGTTGTTGCTCCTAAAGGAAAACCAATCACGGTACATACACGTACTGAACTTTCTTTTAAATATTTTGCACAATAAGAAATCCATGCAGGATTAACACAAACTGACGCAAAATCATATTGAATAGCCTCTTCACATAATTTTGTAATCTGTTGTTTTGTTGCATCTGGTTTTAATAAAGTATGATCAATATACTTATTCAATTTCTTCTCCATTATCTTCATCTCCTTTAAAAATTTTATCAATAGCCTCTAAAGCTACGTATTTATCTCCTGGATAAGGATTATTTCCAACTGCCGATGCCATAAATTGTTCATGACCTTTACCCAGAATCAAAATGATGTCACCACGATTGGCAATTTCAATAGCCTGCTCTATCGCAATGCGACGATCTTCTATGATAACACTCACGGGCTTTTCAATATATTTTTGAATATCCAAGCATATATCCTGAATATCCTCATCACGATTATCTTCAGCGGTTAAAATAACCTGATCACAATATTGATTTGCTAGTTTTCCAATTTTTTGTCGCTTGTTATAATTTTTCTTCCCTGGTGCTCCAAAAACAGCTATAATACGACCATTTGTTTTGACTTGTTGAGCAAATTGGAAAACTTTCTCATAACTTTTTACGTGCTGGCAATAATCTACAATAACATGAAATGGATACGGATGTTTTAATAATTCCATACGCCCATCAACACCATGAACATTTTCAATCATTTCAATAATTTGCAAAACAGGTATTTCTAAAGCTAGTAAGGTCGTGACCACTGCTAGAACATTAGAAATATTAAAACGCGCAAGAACCGGCACAGAAACATGTCTCAGTTCATCATGTATCTGCAAGTCAAATTCACTATGATCAATAAAAAGCTCTATATTTCTAGCCATAACATCTGATTTATGTTCAATTCCATAAGTTAACACATGACAATTTAATTGATCTTTAACAAGCGTATAAAAACGAACTTCGTCAGTATTTAAAATAGCATAACCTTTCTCATCTAACATGGAAAATAATTTTGCTTTTGAGGCCATCAGATGTTCCATAGTTCCATGAAAATCAAGGTGTTCCTCATAGACATTAGTAAAAATAGCAATATCAAAATGCACCCCATCTACCCTTTTTAAAGCTAATCCATGACTTGAGACTTCAAGCGTTACTCCTTTGACATCTTTTTTCACCATATCATTGAGATGCCTTTGTAAAAAGATGGTTTCTGGTGTTGTATAAGGGCATTGCTCAATAATACCCGCATATTCAATGTTATTGGTTCCAATATATCCCATTTTTAAAAATTTCGATAATATATCTTTAATCATTAATGCAACAATAGTTTTCCCACTTGAACCAGTCACACCAATAACCGTCATTTTATGACTGGGATGATCATAAAACAAATCTGCCACACGATTCAATTCATCTAATACATTATCAACTTTAATGTATAACACATCTTTATGTTTATAAGTTAATGGCTTAGAATAAACAATACATTTAGCACCTTGAAAAATAGCATCTTCAATATATTTATGTCCATCAACACTCAAACCATCAACACAAAAGAAAATAGAATCTTTTCCAACATATCTTGAATCACTGTGAATAGAATTGATTTTAAAATCTTCATCCACTGGAAACAATTCATTAATTCTTTTCATCAATTACACTTCCTATCAATACAGTATCATCACATTGCTCAATACGAATACGATATATATGACCAATAGAATCAAGTGGTAATTTTGTCTTGACTTTTAAATAATTGGATGCATGTCCTACCATATAGTCATCTTCTTTTTCTTCTATTAAGACTTCTAAAACACGTCCAATCTGTTGCTGTGCAAATTCACTTTGTAATTTATGAGACAAATCCATTAATGATTTCACACGCTCATGCTTTATTTTTCCATTAATTTGATCTTTCATTTTGGCTGCTGGTGTTCCCTGACGTGGTGAATATGGGAAAACATGTAATTGATTAAAATGCATATCCTTGATCCACTGATAAGTCTTTTGAAAATCCTCATCTGTCTCCCCTGGGAAACCAACAATGACATCCGTTGTAATGGAAAGAGATGGGAGTTTTTCTTTTAATTCAAAAAGTTTTTCAGCAAATTCAGCTGTTGTATAATGACGATTCATCTTTTTAAGAATTTTATCACATCCTGATTGGATAGGAATATGCAGATGATCAACAATAATAGGTGATTTTGCAATCAGATCAATAATTTCATGTGAAATCTGGCTCATTTCAATAGAAGAAATTCTTAATCTTTTCAATCCCTTGATTTGTGTTGTTAAATCAACCAATAAATCATAAAAACTATAATCATCAAAATCCTGACCATACCCCGCTGTATGAATACCTGTCAAAACAATTTCTACAAAACCATGATTAACCAGTTTTTGTGCCTGCTTCAATACACTTTCTTTATCTCGTGAACGAATACGTCCTCTAGCATAAGGAATAATACAATAGGTACAAAAATTATTACAACCATCCTGTATTTTCAAAAAAGCTCTCGTATTTCTCGTAAACTCATCAATATCTAAATCTTCAAAACGACTGAGTTTCATGACATCCGCAACATGAATAACTGTTTGATGCGTACGCTGATATTCTTCCACAAATTCTACGATACGATTTCTAAATTGAGTTCCTAATACTACGCCAACCCCTTCTATTTGAGCCACTTCTTCACTTGCGACCTGACTATAACAACCAACAACACATACTGTTGCCTGTGCATTTTGTCGAATTGCTTTACGAATCATCTGACGTGATTTAGAGTCTCCCGTATTTGTGACTGTACATGTATTAATAACATAAACGTCTGCTTTTTCCTTAAAATCTACTGCTTCATATCCTGCATCATGAAAAAGCTTTAACATAGCTTCAGACTCATATGTATTGACTTTACATCCTAAAGTTAAAAACGCAACTGTTTTCATAAAATTCCTTTCTATTTATATTTTTTTGCTATTTTCTTATAATTTTTTAAAGAAATATATTCTAAATCTTTTAATTTTTCCAGACACTCACTATATTGATAACTTTCAATATCATAGGCAATAGCCTTGACATCATCTAAACAAACATCTTTATTTGCTTTTTCGTCCTGAATAATCACTTTATTTAAAAATTCATGGTTTTCTTTTTTGAAAATATAGATAGTTTTCAGTTGATCAAAGTATAGACAAATATGTCTATGATCTTCATAGACGTTTTGCAAAGAAGAAAATGCACTACGGAAAAGAGAATATCCATACATCTCTATGGGAGTCTGTAAAGTAACTTTAAAATTTTGAATATATTCACGATGCTGTTTCAATAAAAGCATCTGATAATCATGAGTATATCTCTGATTGACAAAAGGTTCCAAGTACGGGATATATATAGTCACCTGACTTTGTGCATCTTCAAAATGAGGTGCTGTTTTTAAAAGTTCTGCAATATCATTATTAAACATTTTCTGCTTTTCATCATAATTCAGATAATCTAATAAATCATAGTGCTGATTTAAGAAACCTTCATAAATATTTTCAATCTGATTTTGCGTCAATAAACCTCGATATATAATTTCATAAGCGAATAAATCAAAATCCGTTTTTATTTTTCCTGATAAACCCATTTTTTCTAAAAAAGGCTGATGAGTTTCAATATCCTGATATAATTTTGTTTTAGAAATCGGTATATCCTTTCCTATTTTATTAAGATGCTCTATAAATCCCATGATGCCATCAACTCCCTACTAAATCCAATAACACTTAACATATATAATGGTGCTGTTTCACTTCTTAAAATTCTTTTTCCTAAAGAACAAGGTCGAATTCCATATGACTTCATTTTTTCTATTTCATTTTCATCAAACCCACCTTCAGGACCCACAATGATTGTGATGGTGTGATAATCCTGTTTCAGTGTTTCAGCAAATACTGAATGTTCACCATTTTTACTTTCTTCTTCATAAGCCACTACATTGACATCTGAAAGATATTGAGTAAGCTCATCAATCTTTACTAAAGGCGTCAACTCTGGCACAATCTGGCGACAAGATTGTTCACTAGCTTCCTTTAAAATACGTAAATAACGTTCTCTTTTTTTCTCAAACGTCTGCTTATCTGTTTTAATAATACTTCTTTGTGAAAGAAAAGGAATAATTCTTGCAACACCTAATTCTGTTGCTTTTTGTAAAACCCATTCAAATTTATCATTTTTAGGTAATCCATATATCAAAGTCACTTGAACATCTAATTCATTGTTTTCAATAATTTCTTGTTTTTGTTGAAGTATTCCTTTTTCAATATCAATAATTTCATATATATATACATGTTGATCCGGCAAAATACAAATCACTTCTTGACCATTACGATAACGCATAACACGTTGCATATGTTTATGATTATAGGAATCCACATGAATAAACGATCCATTTATATTTTCTGAACTGATAAAATATCTTTGCATAACTTCCTCCTTTGGCTATTCTATCACATTTTATCGAAGATAAAAAGAAAAACAATTTTACCCAAGAAGAGATAAACAAAAAAGATTAGTAACTTTGACATTACTAATCTCTATTTTTACATTTTTTGAATAACAAATTGTTGATTCTGATAATCTATCAAAATAGAATCATCTTTTTTAATATTGCCTTTAATCATTTCTTTTGCAACTAAAGTTTCAATATGTCCTTGAATGAAACGTTTAAGTGGTCTTGCCCCAAATGTTGGATCAAAACCTTCATTGGCAATTTCTTCTTTGGCTGTATCACTGACTTGAACTGTAATATTTTGTTGTTCAAGACGATGAGAAAGCTGTGAAATAAATTTATCAATGATTTTATAAACAACCTGATGATCTAATGAATTAAACATAACAATTTCATCAATACGATTTAAAAATTCTGGTTTGAAATGTGTTTTTAATTCATTTTCAACTTCACTTCTTGTTTCTTCATTATTTCCTTGAAGTAAATATTGTGAACCAATATTAGATGTCATAATAATGATTGTATTTTTGAAGCTAACAACATTACCTTTAGAATCAGTAATACGACCATCATCTAAGACTTGAAGTAAAACATTGAAGACTTCTGGATGTGCTTTTTCGATTTCATCAAGCAAGACAATACTATATGGAGCACGTCTCACTGCTTCCGTTAATTGTCCACCTTCTTCATATCCAACATAACCTGGAGGTGCTCCTAACAAACGAGAAACACTGAATTTTTCCATATATTCACTCATATCAATACGGACAATATTCTTTTCACTATCAAATAATTGTTCTGCTAGACTTTTGGCAACTTCTGTCTTACCAACACCTGTTGGACCAAGGAACATAAATGATCCAATAGGACGATTTTCATCGTTGATTCCAGCACGTGATCTTAAAATAGCATCACAAATTTTTTCAATAGCTTCATCTTGACCAATAACTCTTTTTCTTAACGTATCATCAAGATGTAATAATTTTTCTCTTTCAGATTCCATTAATTTGTGAATTGGAATACCTGTCCATCTGGCAATCACTTCACTCACTGTATCGACATTAACCTTTTCCTGTAGTAAAGCATCTTCTGATTCTTGAGACTGATAATCAGAGATTTCTTTATTAATTCTTGGTAATGTTTCATACTTGATTTTTGAAGCTTCTTCCAAATTACCTTCTGTTTCATATTTATCTTTAAGAGCTTCATATCTAACTTTTTGATCTTTAAGTTCTTTAATATGATCTAAAGCTTTCTTTTCTTCTTTCCATTTATCTGTTAAACCAGTGACTTGCTCATCTAAAGAAGCAATACGACTTTTAATTTCATTCAATCGTTTTTCATTATCTTCATTCTTATCTTCTTTTTCAATAGAAATACGTTCCATTTCCAAACGATTTTTTTCTCTGGTAATAACATCTAGTTCTTCTGGCAATGAGTCAATTTCCATACGTACAGAAGCACATGCTTCATCAATTAAATCAATCGCTTTATCTGGTAAGAAACGATCTGTAATATAACGTTCACTCATATTCACTGCTGCAACAATAGCACTGTCTGTAATCTGAACACCATGATGAGATTCAAAACTATCTTTTAAACCACGTAAAATAGCAATCGTGTCATCAGTATCTGGTTCTTCTACTTGTACTTTTTGGAAACGTCTTTCTAAAGCCGCATCTTTTTCAATATACATACGATATTCATCTAATGTTGTCGCACCAATACAATGAAGTTCACCACGGGCTAACATTGGTTTTAATAAGTTAGCTGCATCCATAGCACCATCAGTTTTTCCAGCTCCAACAAGCTGATGAATTTCATCAATAAATAAGATGATATTTCCTTCAGATTTTTTAATTTCATTTAAAACAGCTTTTAATCTTTCTTCAAATTCTCCACGATATTTAGCTCCGGCTACTAATGCTCCTAAATCCAATTCATAAAGCGTTTTATTTTGCAGACTGACAGGAACGTCATTTTTAAAAATACGCCAAGCCAATCCTTCAACAATCGCTGTTTTACCAACACCTGGTTCACCAATAAGTATTGGGTTGTTTTTTGTTTTACGTGATAAAATTTGTATAACACGTCTAATCTCTTCATCACGTCCAATCACAGGATCTAATTTCCCATCTTTCACATCTTGAATCAAATCACGACCATATTTTGTTAAAACTTCATATTGATTTTCTGGTTGAGGATTATTCACCATATGACCACCTCTCATTTCTTTAATAATTTTTTCTATTTCTTTTTTATTTAAATGATATTGACGAATTAAATCCTGAACAAAAGTTGATTGTACTTCAAACATTGCCATAATCAAATGTTCAACACTTGTATATTCATCTTTATAATCATTCATAACTTTTTGAGCTTTTATCAACAATTGATTTAAATCATATGATATTCTTAACTGAGACTCATCAACACCATCAACTCTTGGTTTTTGTTGTTGCTTATTTCTTAAAAAAGTCGTCAGCTGTTGAATATCTACGTTTGCTTTTGTCAGTACACGGTATAAAATACCGCCGGTATCATCTAATAACGCTAATAAAAAGTCTTCTATATCAACAACCTGAGAAGACATTGCTAAAGTTTGCTGCATAGCTTTTTGCAAAGCTTCCTG
This sequence comes from uncultured Massilimicrobiota sp., assembly GCA_944325245.1. GTDB lineage: Bacteria > Bacillota_I > Bacilli_A > Erysipelotrichales > Coprobacillaceae > Allocoprobacillus. The sequence continues at coordinate 14,168 of CALUZM010000037.1, forward strand.
CATAGCAGTTGTCCATTTTTCTATATTCATCTTTCTCACTCCTTTAGCACTCATCATCTCCAAGTGCTAACTATAGTATACCACTTTTTCTGGCACTGTCAACACCAGAGTGCTAAATTTTCATTTTTTACAAAAAAATCTTTAGGAAGTAATTCCTAAAGATCATATTTTTTTAATATTCCTACTCCTATTGGATAAGGCCCTGTATGTACACCAATGGTTGCTCCAATCTGTTGTATCAAGATAGGTTCATGAAAACCAGGGAATTCCTGCATCAAAAGATTGTTTAGACTTTCTTTGAATTTTTCTCCTTCTTCCCTATCATAGCCATAACCGACACAAAGTCGATAATCAGATGGAGATAAATGGTTATCTTTAAAATATTTGATCGTATAGTCTAGGACCTTCTTTTTCGATTTTTCTCGACCACGTGTCACTCCCATCGCAAAGATTTCACCATCATGCAGCACTATTAATGGTCTAATACCAAGTGTTTTCGCAGCAACACCAGCCACTTTACCTATACGTCCTCCATGAATCAAATATTCAAAATTGCCAACCGTAAAGAAAATACGCCCTGTTGATTTGATTTCCTCTATTTTTGACACAACATCTTCGTAAGTGTATCCAGCCTCTTTCATTTGAGCCGCTTCAATCACAAGTAATCCCTGTAAAACTGTATTCACTGTTGCATCTATCACGGTTATTTTTTGATTAGGGTATTGCTCTTCCAACATTTGTTTTGCATTCATGGCACTATTATAAGACCCTGAAAATTTTGTTGTAATACATATACAGATAATATCTTGCTGTTGATTTAAAACATTTGTAAAAACTTTTATATAATCCTCAATAGATGGCATAGACGTTTTAGGAAAGACTTCTTTATGATCAACCATATATTGATAAAAGTCATGAACATGAATATCTTCTTTTTCTTTTTGATAATGTTGACCGTCAATTGTTATATAAAACGGAACAACTTGAAGATTATACTTTTCAATAATTGCTTGCTCTAAATCACATGAACCATCTGAAATAATCTGGTACATATCCATTCCTCCCTTCTTACATTATGATTTTGATTGTATCAAAAGAATAGGCTGTGTGGTTTTGATAATAGCATGATCCTCATTCATTTGATTGGATACACATAACGGATCATCTCGTTTTAAATGGTAATGATGAAGTGGATAATGACATTCTTTTAAACTGATTATACTTTCATCAAAAGCAAACACTGAAAAGTAATGATAGTCTTCTTTCATGATTTTATGTTCCCCTGGCTGTAAAACATAGATTTTGTTCCACTCATCATAAACTGTTATTTTGATGTTTTGATATTTTTCCAATAAGCAGAGTATCGCCATGAAATGGTCTATACGTTTATGTGTCACACCATACAAATCAATCTCATCATATCCCTGCTTGCATGCATATTGAATCGCAAGAGCAGTATCCGTATCATCTTTAATACTAGAAAAGCGCTGAATACTTAAATGTTGAAGAATCTGTTCATCTTCAATAGAATCCATATCACCAATAGCTAAGATAGGAATAATCCCTTGATGATATAAATGAATAACCCCTTGGTCAACACCAATATAGTCCACCGACAAATCTTTAACAGTTCCTACATCTATACTACAATAAATACCTATTTTCATTTTAATTGATTAATAGCTTCCTTTCTATCAGGCGCTTGGAAAACATAACTTCCAGCAACCAGAACATCAACACCTGCATCTTTACATAACTTTCCAGTTTCAGCATTAATGCCACCATCAACTTCAATCAAATAAGAACGATTTTGATGTAATTGTTTTAATTGTTGAATCTTTTCAATGGCCTGTTCCTGAAATTTCTGTCCACCAAAGCCAGGTTCAACACTCATAACCAGTACCAAATCGAGTTCATCTAAATATTTTTCAATAGCTTCTATAGGTGTAGCTGGTTTGACACTTAATCCTACTTGAACATGTTGAGCTTTCACATGATGAATAAATTCTCTTACAGACTCTTCATTTTCGAATGCTTCTATGTGAGCAGTTATAGATGATGCATGTGCTTTTATAAATTCATCAACATATTTCATGGGATTTGTAATCATTAAATGTACATCTAAATATAAATCACTTACCTTGGAAATATCATTTAAAATACTATAACCAAATGAAATATTAGGAACAAAATGTCCATCCATAACATCATAATGAATCCAATTAGCTCCACATTCTTTTATAGAATCCAAATCTTTTTTTAATTCTGCAAAATTTGCTGATAATACTGATGGTGCAACCTTAACCATATTTTTTCTCCTTTAATAATTTACTTTCTTTTAAAAACGTTAAATAATGTTCATATCTTTCTAAAGAAATCCTTCCATCATGAACAGCCTCTTTGACTGCACAATGTGGTTCACTTTCATGTAAACATCCTCTAAATTTACACTGTGATGAAAGCTCTGCAAAATCATGATAGCTTTTGGCCAAATCAACCGGTTCGATATACAGATCCAAAGATGAAAAGCCTGGTGTATCTGCAACATAGCCTTCATACATTTTCAAAAGTTCAACATGTCTCGTCGTATGTTTTCCTCGACCTAAGGCTTTAGAAATCTCATTTGTTTCAATCTTTAAGTGAATATCTAAAGCATTCAAAAGACTAGATTTTCCGACACCACTTTGTCCCGTTACAACTGTAATCTTATCTTTAAAAAGCAGCTTAATATCTTCAACACCATAATTCTGCTTTGAACTGACATATAAAACCTGATAACCTGCCTCTTCATAAGGAGACATGATTCTTTTGATTGTCTCTTCATCTACCAAATCTATTTTAGACACACAAATAACAGGATAAATATTTTCATGCTCAATTAAGATAAGAAAACGATCTAACAGCAAAGTATTCATATCAGGTTCTTTAGCAGAAAATACAAGCAAAGCCTGATCAACATTTGCAATAGGTGGTCTTACGAGACTATTTTGACGGGGCATGATTTGAAAAATATAACCCTCATCTTGATTTTCAATAGAAAACTCACAATAATCACCTACTAACGGCTTTAATTCATCTTTTCTAAATTTTCCTCTAGCTCTACACTGATAAACCTTTCCCTGTGATTCTACATAATAAAATCCTGATAACGATTTGATAATTTGTCCTTTTTGCATTTTTTACCTACCTTATTGTGTTGGAGTTTCTGTTGTTGGTTGAGAATTTGCAGGTGTATCGGTACTTGGTGTAGTCGTTGTATTGTTCGTATTATTGTTTTCTGTTGGTGTCTCAGGAATTTCTGGCTTTGTATTATAATAATACAATGTAATTTCCTCACCCTTTTTATAAACAGTTGTAAAAGCATCAAGAGATTGTCTTTCAACAACATTAATTTTCATTGTTTTAATCTCTTCTACCGAAGTTGGAGGATCTAAAACACTTAACTTTACAACAAACCCGGCATCTTCTAAAATACTTTTTGCTTTTGTAATGTCTTGTCCATATACATTTGGAACTTCAGCCTGATAACCTTGCGAAACAACAAACGTAATTGTTTTATTTGTACTATTAGGATCAACTTTTTCTCCTTCTTCCAAAGACTGTTCAAGAATAGTCCCTTTTGAAGATTCATCAATACGACTTTCCTGATTCACTTCAAAACCTAATTCTTCAAGTTCAGCAGCCACTGTATCATAGCTTTTCCCAACATAATCTTCAATAACAATGTATTTTCCTGATGAAACCACAAGACTCACTTCATCACCTTTTTTAACCATTGTTTTCGCAACTGGATCACTTTCAATAACAATTCCATCTTCTACTGTATCACTTAACTCATAAGTAATATGATCAGCAACCTTCAATTCCTGTTGTTCTAGTAATGTTATTGCTTCTTCCTCTTTCAAATTCACAACATCTGGCATTTCAAATGACTGTGCCGGTTGAAGAAATAAGAAGTAAATCGCCAATAAAACAACTAACGCTGCAATAATGCTACCACCGATAATCAACATCATCTTTTTCTTGGAACGTTTAGGTTTCTCATTTTCATCTTCAGTTTCATCAACTGGTAAATGAGGTTGAGACTGTGTAAAGAAATCTTTATCTTCAGCAACTATAGTTGCTAAATCATCGTCTTCTTCATAAACAAATGAAATTTTTTCATCATTGAGGTGTTCAGCATCTAAACAATGATTTAAATCATCTAACATTTCTGAAGCACTCAAATAACGATCTTTTATATTTTTGGCAGTAGCTTTGATAATAATATTTTCAACAGATTGAGGAATAGATGGATTAAAACTACGTACTGATGGAATTTCATCCCTCATATGTTTTAAAGCAATATTAACAGGTGATTCTCCATTAAAAGGAACTTCTCCTCTTAAAAGTTCATAAAAAACAATTCCTAAAGCATAAATATCACTTTGTGCTGTAGCTTTTTCCCCACGTGCAATTTCTGGTGCCAAATAATGCAAAGACCCCATGATTGTATCTGTTTGCGTGACTTGAGATAAGGATTGAATAGAGGCAATTCCAAAATCTCCAATTTTAACAACACCACTATCTGTAACCATGATATTTTGTGGTTTTAAATCACGATGAATAATACCAATAGAATGTGCTTTAGCTGTTGCACTGACAACCTGTTTCATAATATCAACAGCTTCTACATAATGCAAAGCTCCTCGCTTATGAATTAATTCTTTTAAGGTTTGTCCAGGCACATATTCCATGACAATATAATAATCATCATTTTCATCACCAACATCATAGATTTTCACAATATTTTTATGTGATAAGGCTGCTGCAGCACTTGCTTCACGATGAAAACGCGTAACATACACAGGATCACCTGTGAGTGAAGAACGCATAATTTTCACAGCAACCGTTCTTTTTAATATCAAATCTTCAGCTTCATACACATCAGCCATTCCACCCTGACCAATTAATTTTGTTAATTGGTATCGTCCAGCAATGATTTTATTGATTTGACTCATAAATGAACAACTCCTTTTGTAGATATAAGTGCAAAACTAATATTGTCCTGTCCTCCATATTGCTTTGCTGTTTCAATTAATTGACAGGATTTCTTTTGAATATCTTCTTGAGAACACAGAATCTGAACAATTTGTTCATCACTTAATGAATTATATAATCCATCTGAACACACTAATAAGAAACCATTTTCGATCTGTTTTTCAAGAAATGACGGATTTAAACTATCACTGACTCCAACAGCCTGTAAAAGAATATTTTTTTGAGGATGAATTTTTGCTTCGGCCTGAGATATAGTCCCAGAATCAACAAGAACATTCACTAAAGTATCATCTTTTGTTAATTGTTCCAATCCATTATTCATCCAATAGACACGAGAATCTCCAACATGTGAAATATAAACCATATCATCAACACAAAGAACTAAAGCTATGGTTGTTCCCATACCTTCATATTCCGGAGATTCATGACTTTTGAGTTGGACTTTTTGATGAGCATGCTCAATAGAAGCCATAATCCAGTTTTTTATATCATCATGATCATGAAATGATGATATATTTTGATAACTTTCAATAATATCATCACAAACCATTTGTGAGGCAATTTCACCAGCCTTATGTCCACCCATTCCATCACAGAGAACAACTAAACCTTCATGATCACTCTTTTGATGAAAACGTACATAATCCTGATTGACTTTTCTGACACATCCAATATCACTTTTTGTTATGATCAACATGCTTATCACCTACTTTCTTGGCACGCAGTTGACCACATGCCCCATCAATATCTCTTCCATGTTCCTTACGTAAAGTCACATTGATTTTTAAACGTAATAATTCGTTTTTAAATGCTTCAACATCTTTCATACTAGATTGCTGATATCCATGCTCATCAACAGCATTATATGGAATCAGATTCACATATGCATTCAACCCTCTCATATAATGGGCAAGCTGTCTGGCATGCTTAAGTTCGTCATTGACTCCTTTTAAAAGTATATATTCAAAAGTAACACGACGATTTGTTTTTTGAATATAGTTTTCAAGTGTTTTTCTTAACACATCCATTGGATAACGTTTATTAATTGGCATCAGCTGATTTCTGATTTCATCATTAGGTGCATGTAAAGAAATAGCCAGATTACTTTGAATACCTTCATGTGCATATTTTTCAATTTGCTCACACAATCCACAAGTTGAAATCGTAATATGACGCGCACCAATGGCCAATCCCTTAGGATGATTGATGATACGTACAAAGTCCATAACAGCATCATAGTTATCAAATGGTTCTCCAGTTCCCATAACAACAACATGACTCACACGTTCCCCTGTATCATGCATCACTGTTAAAATCTGATTAACCATTTCCCCAGCCGTGAGATTTCTTTGTTTTTTTAAAAGACCACTCGCACAAAAACGACATCCCATATTACATCCTAGCTGACTGGTTACGCATAAACTTCTTCCGTAATCATGAATCATTAATACAGTTTCTATAAAGCCTCCATCTTTAAGCTTTAAAAGATATTTGATTGTACCATCTTTTGAAACTTGTTTTTCTTCAATCTTTAAAGGTCCAATGTCATAAAAATCTGCTAATTTTTCTCTTAAAGCCATTGAAAGATTATTCATCTGATCAAAGGATTGTACATTTTGGCGATAAAGCCATTCAAAAACTTGGGTTGCTCTAAACTCCTTCTCACCAAACTGTAAGAATTCCTCAATCATCTGCTCTTGAGTATAATCATAAATTGATTTCATATTTTCATTCCTTTTCTAATAGACACATATAAAAACCATCACTATGATACTGA